>JBOGWD010000361.1:0-1110 GCA_050693275.1 Actinomycetota bacterium
GGCGGATGGTCGGCGTCGACATCCCCATCCAGCCGATCCGCCGGCAGGTCATCGTCACCGCCCCGATCCCGGAGCTGCGGCCCGACTTCCCGTTCGTCATCTTCTTCGCCGACTCCCTGTACTTCCATCGGGAGGGCCTGGGGATCCTCACCGGCCAGTCGAACAACGCCGAGACTCCCGGCTTCAAGCTCGACGTCGACCCCGAGTGGGAGGCCCGTCACATGGAGGCCGCGGTCCGCCGGTTCCCCCTGCTGGGGGAGGCGGGCTTCCTCACCAACTGGGCCGGGCTGTACGAGGTGACGCCTGACGCCCACCCGCTCCTGGGCCGTGTCCCGCAGGTCGACGGGTTCTACGTAATGGCCGGGTTCTCGGGCCACGGGTTCATGCACGGTCCGGTGGCCGGGCTCCTCATGGCCGAGGAGATCGTGGACGGGCGAGCCCGGACGGTGGACATCGACGCCTTCCGCCTCGACCGCTTCGCCTCGGGGGACCTGCACCCCGAGTACAACGTGATCTGAGGGGAGCGGCCGGGAACACCTCGGACCGGCCCACCGTCCAATCCCCGATGGCATTTGCCGTGGCGGTCGCGCTGCTGCTGGCCGGATGCGCTCGGGCGGCCTCGCCGGGCCCCGCCGCGCCGCCGCCCGACAGCCCCGTCACCGCGACGCTCAGCACCCCCGGACCCGAGCCAAGCGCCCTGCCCGTGTCGCCGCGCCCCGGCCTGGTCGACGTCCGTCCCCACCCCTGGGACCGGGCCGAGGTGATCGGCAAGAACAGGGTCCGGCTGGAGTTCTACGGAGGGATCGAGCCGTGCGAGGGCGTGGACCGGGTCGAGGTGGACGAGGGGGAGGAGGCCGTGACCGTGACCATCTTCGTGGGCCGGGTGGCCACGGCCGAGGTGTGCATCGAGATCGCCGTCCTCAAGTCGGTGACGATCCTGGTCGATGGTCCCATCGGTGGCCGCGACATCGTGGACGGAACCACGGGAACGTGACGCCCGCCCTGCTACACTGATCGACAGGGACAGCACCGTGCTGCCCCGTGAGGCTTCGCTTCCGCTCCTCCTTCCGAAGGGTCGGTTCGCAGAGACCTCCCCGAACAAGAAGGAGT
>JBOGWD010000362.1:0-1263 GCA_050693275.1 Actinomycetota bacterium
GGGGTGGAGGGCGCCTGGGCCGGGGGCGACTGTGCCGCGGTCCCGGACCTGACCACCGGTGGGATCTGCCCGCCGACGGCCCAGCACGCCCTCCGGCAGGCCCGACGGATCGCCAAGAACGTCCTGAACACCCTCGGCGGGAGGCGGCTCAGGCCGTTCCGGTACCGCCAGCTCGGCACGCTGGTGTCCCTGGGGACCGCCAAGGGCGTGGCCACGGTGCTCGGGGTGCGGATGCGGGGCTTCCCGGCCTGGTTCCTGCACCGGACGTACCACCTGCTGCTGGTCCCCACGTTCAACCGGAAGGCCCGGATCATGGGTGACTGGACGCTGGCCCTGTTCTTCCGGCGGGACGCCGTGCAGCTCGGATCCCTCCAGGACCCCAGGAGCACGTTCACGGCGGCCGCCGGCAAGGATCCCGAGGGACCCTGACGGCCCTCAGCCCGTGTGGCGCTCCAGGTGGGCGTCGACCCGGGCGTTGATGGCGTCGAGGCGCTGCTCGACCGAGTCGAACCGGGCGTTCACCTGATCGAAGCGCGTGTCCACGTGCGCGAAGCGCGCGTCCATCCGGGCCGCCAGGGCATCGATCCGGGACCCCAGGTAGAACAGGGTCCCCAGCTGGCCTGCCGCCAGGATCCCGAGCGCGGCCCAGGTGATGCCCTCCACGGTGGATCGACTGTGGCACCGGACGTGCGACAGCCCGGGCGCTCTTGTCGCGCCCGGGCTGCCGGTGCCTCGAGCTGAAGGATTACCCGAGGAAGAGGACCGTGACCCAGATCCGCCCGTCGTCGGCGACGGCCTTGCCCACCCCGACCTGACGGTACTTCCGGTTCAGCTGGTTCCGGCGGTGGGGAGGGCTGTCCATGAACGCCTCGTGGAGGACGTCCATCGACGGACCGTAGCCGATGTTCTCGCCGATGATCCTCCAGCGGCGGTTCCCGGCGTAGGCCGCGAGGTCCTGACTGTGCCCGAGCTCGCCGGTGCTGGCCATCTGCCGGCTGTGCCGGCGAGCCGCCCGGACCAGGAACTTCCGCATCCCGAGCTGGCGCACGCCCCGATCGTTCCGGACCTCGTTGATGTAGCTGCGGAGCTCGCGCTCGCCGTGGTTCGCGGCCGCGGCCGGGCCGGCGGCCATCGGCCCCACCAGCATGGCGATGGCCAGGGAGAGGACGGCCGCTCGGGCCGCTCGGTGGGGGGAACGGGCTTCCATCTCAAACCTCCTGCCTCGGGGTCCCGTTCCAGCGCCCCCGAGAGGGGCCCTGAGTC
>JBOGWD010000363.1:0-1278 GCA_050693275.1 Actinomycetota bacterium
CCGAGCTGCGGGGTGCCCGAGGGGTTGGGGATGTACTTCGCGAGCACGACGACGTTCACGGATCACCTCTTCGAGTCGGATGGACGCTTCTTTTTACCCGATTCCGGACTCGCTCAGCCGCCGCCCGGCGGCGACGCGCGGGGCCGGGCACAATGGGCGGGTGCGCTGGTTCCGAGGTCTGGTGCTGCTGGCCGTGGGGGCGGCCGCCGCGTTCGGCGTGGAACGCCTGGTGCTCCGGCCCGCGGCGTCGCAGGGCGCTCCGCCCCCGGTGTCCGAGAGCGAGCCGGGGCCGGGAGACCCTCCGCTGGTGTGGCTCGACGGCACGCTCGAGTCGATCAGCGAGTCGGAGCTGGCCGTCCGGGAAGGCCAGGGTCCCCGGATCCCGGTGGAGCGGTTCGCCGCCGGGGCCACGTCCTTCCTGCGCCGCGAGGGCGGGGACTGGCGGGAGCTCTCCACCGACGAGGTGGCCTCGCTCGAGGCGGGAGGGCAGGCCTGCCTGGAGGCGCTCCTCGACGGCGGGACCTTCCTGGCCCTGCGGGTGTTCCTGGGGTCGGACTGCGGGCCGACCCTGACCGGGGAGGGCTGACAGATGGGCCAGCGGGGCCGCACGGTGTACCTGGGCCGGTTCACGCACGAGAGCGCCAACCGCATCGCCGAGGAGCTGGAGCTGGCCGGCATCACCTGGTGGGCGAAGAACCCGGGGACGCTCTCCTACGTGCTCCTGAACGAGTGGGGACCCCGGCTGTTCGTCGACCGCGACCGCCTCGAGGAGGCCAGGACGATCGCCGCCCGCATCGCCCCGGACGGGCTGGCCAAGGGATGAACGGCTCGCCTCAGGCGGCCGTGCGCTTGCGTTCCCCGCGGACGATCGGGTAAGTCACCGGCTTGTGGGACCAGCAGTATTTCGCCTTGTTGTAGACGGACAGGCGCGTCTCGCAGCCCTCGTGGGCACAGACCCGTCCCTGGGCGTAGGTGCGGTTCGGCCGGGGCAGCTCGCGGAGGCGAGCCCCCCGGATCACCTGCATGTCGTTCATCGGGTCGTCCTCTCCCTGCTCACGGCCGCACGTGTAGGACATCGGTGAGAACCCCGGGGCGGCCCCCGGCATTCCCGCCTAGGTGAGACGCGCGAGGGGGGCCCGAGGTTCCCGGCTACCGGCCGGTGAAGTCGGGCTTCCGCTTCTCCACGAAGGCAGCCATGCCCTCCTTCTGGTCCTCCGTGGTGAACAGGTCGGAGAAGGCCTCCCGCTCGATGGCCACTCCCGTTCGGAGATCCACCCG
>JBOGWD010000364.1:0-5295 GCA_050693275.1 Actinomycetota bacterium
CAACATCGCCGATCTGTCCTCGCTGCGCCTCATCGAGGCAGACCTCCGAGATGAGACAGCGGTCCTCCAAGCAACGGCCGGGATCGACGTGATCTTCCACCAGGGTGCCAAGCGGTCGGTACCGCGCTCCATCGAGTTCCCGGCAGAGACCACCGATGTCAACGTCCGGGGCACGCTGAACGTCTTATCGGCCGCTCGCGAGCGCGGTGCTAGGGTCGTGTTCGCCTCGTCCTCCTCCGTGTACGGGGATCAGGAGCGTTTCCCCCTGTCCGAGACCTTCGAGCCGAGGCCCCAGTCGCCGTACGCCGCCAGCAAGGTGGCCGGGGAGATTTACTGCCAGTCGTGGTGGCGGACCTTTGGGACGCCCACGATCTGCCTCCGGTACTTCAACGTATTCGGCCCGGGGCAGGATCCCCTGAACGAGTACGCGGTGGTCGTCCCCCGATTCATCCATGCCTGTCTGACGGGGCAAGCGCCGGTCATCCACGGCGACGGGCAACAGGCCCGCGATTTCACCTATATCGACGACGTGGTGGAGGCGAACCTCCTGGCCACCGGGGCAGGCGAGGAAGCATGGGGCCGGGTCATGAACATCGGGGGCGGGAGGACCCCGACCAGCGTCAATCGACTCCTGGAGATCGTGGCCACCGCGACGGGGTCTAGGCGCGAGCCGGTCCACGAACCACCAAGATCCGGCGACGTTCGGTTCACGCAGGCCGACATCTCGCTGGCTCGTTCGCTCATCGGCTACGTCCCCAAGGTCGGCATCGAGGAAGGGGTCCGGCGAACGGCGGAGTGGTTCAGGAAGTCAGGAATCTAGAGCCGTATCACGTTCGGGCCGTTGAGATGACTCCTTCGAGCATCGATCACCAACGGGCTGAAGCGCCCCACGAGCTCGTAGTTGATGTCACCGTGGGCGGTCAGAATCGCCGAGCAATCCTGGGACGATAAGACGTCTGCCGTGAGCACCAGCGAGGTCAGGGTCCGCCCGCCGATCTCCACCTCCCCGACCAACGGATCATGATAGCTCACGTCGGCACCTACCCGGGCCAGGCGATCTAGCACGGCTACGGCGGGTGACTCGCGGCTGTCGTTGACTCCCGGCTTATAAGCCACACCGATGCCCAGGATCTTCGCCCCTTTCAGCGGCTTGCCTTGTTCGTTGAGGGCTTCGGCGATGCGGCCCGCCACGTAGTTGGGCATCTTCGCGTTGACCTCCTGGGCGTGCTCCACGAAGGTCACCCGATGGCCCAAGATCTGGCCTACCTTCCACGACAGGTACGCCGGATCGATAGCGATGCAGTGCCCGCCCACCCCCGGACCCGGCCAGAACGGCATGTATCCGAACGGCTTGGTGGCCGCGGCCTCAATGGCGTCCCAGATGTTCACCCCGAGGTCCCTCGACACGATGGCCAACTCGTTCACCAGCGCGATGTTCACGTGTCGGAAGACGTTCTCGATCAGCTTGGACATCTCCGCGTCCCGAGGGGTGGACACCGTGTGCACCTTGTCCACGAACGAGCCGTAGAACTTCGCCGCAAGCTCGGTGCACCTCGGGGTCAGACCGCCAACCACTCTGGGCGTCTTCGTCAGGTGGTCCCTGCCCTGGCCGGGGTCGATCCGCTCGGGAGCGTACACCAGCGCGAAGTCACGTCCGGCCACCATCCCGGACGCCTCGAGGAGCGGGCGGACGATCTCCTCGGTCGTGCCCGGGTAGGTCGTCGACTCCAAGGCCACCAGGGTCCCCGAGCGAAGGTGCCTGGCGATCCCCCGGGCCGCCGTCTCGATCGGGCGGAGGTCCGGCTCGTGGTCCCGGAGTGGCGTGGGAACGGAGATGAGGACGACGTCGCACTCGCGGAGGGCCGCATACCGAGGGGAGAGCCGGCTCGCCTCGCCCAGGATCTCGAGATCCTCGATCTCGACGTCGGTCACGTAGGACCGCCGCTCCCGGAGAGCCTTGATCTTCTCGCCATCGGAGTCCACACCGACCACGGGAAATCCCGACCGGCGGACGGCCAGGAGGAGCGGGAGGCCGACGTAGCCCAGGCCGACCACGCCCACGATGGCCTCGCGCTTCCGGATCCTGGCAGCGAGACGGGGGCGCCACCGGCCTGCGGGCAACAGCGGCCGCTCGGATGGAACGGGGGCAGCCATGGAACCGCTGCCGATGCTAGGGCCCAGGGGACCTCGAATCAACCTCGGCCCCGATAACCCGCACCGGCAGGACGATCCCGGCTGCGTCCGTGGGGATACCCGTCCAGGCCACCCCTTCACCTGCGAGGTCCACGCCGGCCTCCTCCACCGCGGTGCTGACCTCGACACTGTCGGGGCGGAGGGCCGGCTGCGGAAGGAGCCGCCACCGCAGTTCGCCCAGACCTTCGGGAGGCGCGGGGATCCGGTAGGAGACCCGCAGCCGGGCGGCCTGGCCCGGAGGCGCGCCCATCACATACATGACCACGGGATGGCCGAACTCCTCCTCCACCACACCGAAGGAGGGGTTGCCGTCGACCGTGGCCTCCACGCCGTCGGCCCCGACCGGGAGGTACACGTTGACGTAGGCCGCGTAGTAGCCCACCGGATCGCCCCCCTGGCCCGACCCCAGGAGCGCCGACGGAGGTCCTTCGGGGGCGGTGTTCCGGAGCAGGACCTCCGTCTCGACCAGGGCCGAGCCGTCGGCCTGGAGCACGACCCGGTGCGAAGCCTCCTTCTCAGCGAAATACCCAGCCCGGGCGGCGGTGGCGTCCTGCCACACCACCGCCAGCGGCCGCTCGTCGAGCCGGAACGTCCCCGTGGCCCCCAGCCGCTCCAGGATCGCCTGCTCCTCCTCCCGCACCGCGAACACCTGGAGGTGCCGCTCCCGGACGGACCGGTCCATGGCCTCCCCCAGCCCGCGCACCGGGAGGGGCCCGTCCAGGAGCGAGCCGAACAGGGCTCGACCCAGCTCTTCCTGAGCCCGGTCGCTCTGGGCCTCCGGAAGGAGGAAGGTGTCGTGGTTCAGCACGGTCGACACGTTCTCGGCCGTCAGCGGCTCGGGCCACGCCGGGGTCTCCACCGGTCCGGTGGCCCCGAGGATGTAGGACAGCCACACGGAGTCCACCCCGAGGACGCCATCGAGGGGAGGGCGGCCGTCGGCCTCCCACATGTCCAGCAGGAGGCGGGCCGTGGTCGGGAAGTCCGGTGAGTAGTTGGCCGCGATGAAGTGGGTAGTCCCGCCGAAGCGACCGTACCGGGCCTCGACGTCCGGAGGGGCGTCCACCCGCGGCACCGTGCCCAGCGACCCGGTATGTGACAGCTCCTCCAGCTCCAGGACGCCGTCCTCGGCCCGGAGCACGCCGTACACGCCGAGGAACCCCCCGCTCCCCCGAGGCGCGGAGAGGTTCTGGACGGCCACGAAGTACCGGCGGGGTTCCTCGCCGCCCAGGAACGAGGGCAGGAGGCGGGCCAGATCGGCCGCGTGCCGAACGAGTCGGGTCCTCGCGTCGAGGACGCCGCGGGCCTCGCCGATGGCCCCGGCCACCGGGCCGGACAGGCCCGACCGGTCCACGGACCCGAGGGCCGTGTCGGCCCGGCCAAGGAAGCCGTCCGCTCGATGCAGGCCCGGAAGGACGCGGGGGAAGATGTCGAGGTCGATCCCCCCGTCCGATCGCCCGGGAAACGACCGACCGTCCCAGTCGATGGCCCGGGCGGAGCCGACCAGCTCGCCCCCGGCGCGCGAGGCCTCGGCGGTGGCCCGGGCCAGGGCCTGGATGGCATCGATCTCATCCGCCAGGCCGGGGACTATCGAAGCCAGCGCGGCGGAGGGGTGCACGGTCAAGCCGGCGGCGCCCTCGGAGTCCTCTCGGGCCGAGTCGAACCGCCGGATGGCCACATCGAGGTTGCCGGCGGCCAGGTCGCTCTCGGCCTCGACGAGCAGGCGGCGGGCGGACGAAAGGTTCCCGAGCGCCGACGTTGCCGCCCAGGCGCCGTCCAGCACCAAGAGGAACCCGAGCGCGGTCAGGCCGAGGAAGACCCGCTGCGCTGGCCGACGGCGCCACCATGGTCGGCGGTGACGGCGCTTTCGGACCCTGACCCCCTCACGCGGAGGTCCCGGTGTTTCGGGGGGCTCCATGCCTCGATGTATCGAGCCTCCCAAATCGGGGGGCGTTTCGCCACCGCCCGCGTTTAGACTCCGCTCCGTGGCTTCGCCTCGCGTGTTGATCGTCGGTGGGGGCTACGTCGGGATGTACACGGCCCTGGGCCTGTTGAAGCGGGTGCCGCCGGGGTCGCTCGACGTGACTGTGGTGGCGCCGGAGTCCTTCATGCTGTACCAGCCGCTCCTGCCCGAGGCGGCCTCGGGGAACATCGAGCCGCGCCACGTGGTCATCCCCCTGCGCCGAGTGCTACGGCAGGCCTCGATCGTCACCGGCCGGCTGGAGGGCCTCGACCACGCGGCCCGCTCCGCCACCGTCCGGCCGATCGACGGGAGGCCAGGCGGCATCTGGGTCTCCCCGCCCATGGCTCGATCATCGGCACGGTTGGGCGGCTGGTGGCGATCAAGGACCAGGAGACGTTCCGCCGGGCGGTGGCCCGGATGCTCGCGATGCGGCCGGAGATGACCTTCGTTGTGGCGGGAGACGGAGATCGGCGCCAGCAGCTCGAGGAGCGCGCCGCATCCATCTTGGGTGATCATATCCGCTTCCTCGGTTGGGTTTCGAACCTGCCCCGGCTGTACGCCGCTTTGGACGCAGTCGTCTTGACATCGAAGAGGGAGGGGACACCGACCCCGCTGGTCGAAGCCGGAGCAGCGGGCAAACCTGTGGTAGCAACGCGGGGTGGGGGTGTTCCGAATGTTGTTCGAGACGGAGAGACTGGATTCCTCGTCCCACCCGCAGACCCAGAGGCCGTCGCCCGGCGCATCCTCAGCCTTTTGGACGATCCAGCCGCTGCCAGGGCTATGGGAGCGGCGGCCAAAGCCTGGGTAGTAAGAAGGTTCTCGGCCGAGCGATTAGCCAACGATTTGGCGGACCTATGCGGGATACTCCTGACCCATCGGGGGATTCCCCACGCGTGGCGATGAAGGTTTTGGTGACCGGCGCAGCAGGGTTCATCGGATCGCATCTCTGTCGGCGTCTGATCGCGGAGGACCACGGAGTCGTGGGGCTGGACGACCTGTCGGACGGCTCGAGGGACAACATCGCCGATCTGTCCTCGCTGCGCCTCATCGAGGCAGACCTCCGAGATGAGACAGCGGTCCTCCAAGCAACGGCCGGGATCGACGTGATCTTCCACCAGGGTGCCAAGCGGTCGGTACCGCGC
>JBOGWD010000365.1:0-4923 GCA_050693275.1 Actinomycetota bacterium
TCCGGGTGGGTCCCGGCCGGGGGTCGGCCGCGGGATCGGTGGTCTCGTACTGCCTGCGGATCACCGATCTCGACCCCCTCCGGTACGGGCTGATCTTCGAGCGGTTCCTGAACCCCGAGCGGAAGCTGATGCCGGACATCGACATGGACTTCGACGAGCGTCGCCGCGACGAGATCATCCGATACGTGGCCGACCGGTACGGCCACGACCACGTGGCCCAGATCATCACGTTCCAGACGATCAAGGGGAAACAGGGGATCCGAGACGCGGCCCGCGTGCTGGGGTTCCCGGCCAGCGTCGGCGACCGCCTCTGCAAGATGTACCCGCCGGCGCTCCTCGGCCGGGAGTATCCGATCGCCAAGGCCCTGGAGCTGTCCCGCGAGCTCGCCGACGCCTACGAGCGTGAGCCGGAGGCCAAGGAGATCATCGACACGGCCCGCGAGCTCGAATACCTGCGTCGGGAGGACTCCGTGCACGCTGCCGGCGTGGTCATCGGCGACCGCCCGCTGGCGGACTACCTCCCGCTGAAGCTGGCCAAGGACTCGAGGGATGACTCCCGACGGGTCGTGACCCAGTTCGACATGCACGGGGTGGAGGACCTGGGGCTCCTGAAGATGGACTTCCTGGGGCTGCGCAACCTGTCGGTCATCGAGGATGCCGTCCGGATGCTCCGCGAGCGAGGCGTGGACCTCGACATCGACCACCTGCCCCTGGACGACGAGGGTGCCTACGAGATGCTTCGAAGCGGGGAGACGACCGGTGTGTTCCAGCTGGAGGGCGCCGGGATGCGCTCGCTGATCCGTCAGCTGGCGCCCGACCGATTCGAGGACCTCATGGCGCTGGTGGCCCTGTACCGGCCCGGGCCCTTGTCGGCGAACATGCACGAGGAGTACGCGGAGCGGAAGCACGGCCGGAAAGCCGTCACGTACCCGCACGCGGACCTGGAGCCGGTGCTGGCCGGGACCTACGGCGTGATCGTGTACCAGGAGCAGGTGATGGAGATCGCGGTACGCATGGCCGGCTACACGATGGGCCAGGCCGACCTCCTCAGGAAGGCCATGGGCAAGAAGATCCGAGAGGAGCTGATCCCTCACCGGGAGACCTTCGTCAAGGGGGCCCTGGCGAACGGGTACGAGGAGCGGCTGGCCCAGGAGATCTTCGACCTGATCGTGCCCTTCGCCGACTACGGATTCAACGCGTCGCACGCGTGCGGCTACGCTCTCATCGCCTACCAGACCGCCTACCTGAAGGCCCATCACCCGGTTGAGTACATGGCGGCGCTGCTGACGAGCGTCAAGGACGACAAGGACAAGAAGCCCTTCTACCTGAACGCGTGCCGGCTGGCCGGGATCACCGTGCTTCCTCCTGACGTCAACGCCTCGGACCTCGACTTCACGCCCGCCGAGGAAGCGATCCGGTACGGCCTGTCCGCGGTGCGGAACGTGGGAGCGGCCGCGGTGGCCCAGATCATCGAGGCCAGGAAGGCGAAGGGTCCGTTCGACTCGTTCACGGATTTCTGCCGCACGGTCGATCCGGGGGTGCTCCACAGGAAGGTGCTGGAGAGCCTGATCCTGGCGGGGGCCTTCGACTCGATCGGCTACACGCGGCGTGGCCTGCTGGAAGGCTACGAGCGCGTGGCCTGGCCGATCCTGGCGGAGCGGCGGGCCGAGGCGGCCGGGCAGTACTCGCTGTTCGGCGGGGGGGAGCGGCCCCGCAACGAGATCGACGAGTCCGCCCTGGGGGGTCCGGAGTTCGAGAAGGCCGCGCTCCTCACCCACGAGAAGCAGATGCTGGGGCAGTTCGTCACCGATCATCCGCTGCTCGAGATCCGGGACCGGCTGGAGGCTCAGACCGACCTGGAGATCTCCGAGCTTCCGTCGCGAGGGGACGGAGACGTGGTCCGGGTGGGGGGCATCGTCACGGCGGTGGCTCGCCGGTTCAGCCGGAAGGGAGAGCCGTACGTCGTGTTCCGGGTGGAGGACCTGGCCGGCGGGGTGCAGGTCGTGGGGTTCCCGTCCGTGTACGAGCAAGCCGCCGAGCTGGTGGCGTCCGACCGCATCGTCCTGGTCCGGGGCCGGATCGATCTCCGGGGGCGCGAGCTTCAGGTGGTGGCGTCGGAGATCCGGGAGCTCGCGGCGGGGGAGCCCACACCCGTTCCCCCGGTCGATCCGCGAGCGAACGGGGATCCGCTCCTGCTCTCCGTGCCCACGGCGGAGTGCACGAACGGCATGGTTTCCAGGCTCAAGCAGACGCTGGCGGCGCATCCAGGAGACATCCCGGTGGTGCTGCGGCTCGTCTCGGAGGAGGACCGGGGCAGGACCCTCCGCCTGTCGGACGGCTACCGGGTCGATGCCTCGGCGGGGCTCCTGGCGGAGCTCCGGGGCCTGCTCGGCTCGGCAGCTGTTCGAATGGACCGCGGCGAGCCCGCCGGAGCTCAGGGCTGACAAATCTTCTCTTGGGCCTGTGACTTGTATGGTGTGTCCTGGCGCGTAATGCGATGGCAGACGATCTCGGTGGCGCGCCGGCCTGATGTGGCTCGGCTGGATTCTGTCGTCGGGCCGAAGTTCTGACCGGCCAGGGGCCCGCTACACTCTAGGGAACGCCGGGGTATCCGAACGGTACAGGAGATCGGCTCAAAACCGATTGGGCTTCGGCCCGTGCGGGTTCGAATCCCGCCCCCGGCACTCCCGTGGATCCCGTCACCGGGTTCTCCCGACGCGCCCTGCTGGCCCTGGCCGGTGCCGTGGTGGTGGGCATCGCGGCCGGCACCGTGGCCACCGTGATCGACGCCGGGACCGACGACGCCTGCCCCGACCCCGAGTATGGGTGCGCCAGGTTCGAGCCCGGCGAGCCGGTCCAGGTGGGCGCCCTGTTCCCCGATGACAGCGAGGGCCTGTCCGGCGTGTCCGCCGCGGTGCGCTCCCGGGGGACCCTCCTGGGCCGGCCCCTTCGGGTCGTCCCGTTCGATCTGTCCTGCTCCGTCCGGGAGACGGCCGAGGCGGGCCGGGAGTTCGCCACGGACCCCCCCGACGGACCTCCCGTCCTGGCGGTGATCACGGAGACGTGCTCGGCGGCGGAGATCCCGCTGGCCCAGATCCTGGACGACTCCGGGATCACGCTCATCTCGACCCTGCACCCCGCGGAGACGCCGGCGCCGCTCCCCTTCTACCTCGCCGGGGTGGGGTCCGCCGCCGAGATCGCGGAGCCGATCGAGCCGGCGGCGGCGGCGGCGGCGGAGACGGTGCTGGACGTGGTCGAGAGGGTCGCCGTCGAGCACGAGGGCGACCTCCTGGTCCCTCGAACCCAGCTGAGGGACGGGCTCCTGGAGGCCGGCCTGACCCCGGCCTGACCCCGGCCTCTGAGGGGGGAGGGCCCCCGGGACCGGCTTGACCCGGAACGACCTCGCCTCTGATAATCCCCCTGGAAGGGGTGCAGGGGCACACCCGGACGGAGTGGAGAAGGGAGGGAGGCAGACAGGACGGGATTCCCTTCGAACCACGCTTCGAAGTCGGTCCCTCGCGGGCATCACCGCGTAGGGACTGCGGCAACGAAAGGAGGGGGAATGCGGAAAAGGCTCGGATATCTGGCGATACTGAGCGCGGTCGCGCTTCTGGCGGCGGCGTGCGCCGAGGAAGCAGGAGACGGGACCGATGGCGACGCTGTGGCCGAGTGCCCGGACACCGAGTTCGGGTGCGTCGAGGTCGGGGCGGACGAGGCCATCCGTGTCGGATCCATCCTGACGATCTCGGGCGACACCGCCAGCCTGGGGCTCGACAGCCAGCACGGCATGGAGCTGGCCCTGGACTTCCGGGACGGGACGCTCGACACGACCCCGGGTCAGGTCGCGGGCCACGACGTCGAGTTCCAGCACGAGGACGGTGGGTGTTCCGCGGAAGGCGGCACTGCCGCCGCCACGCTGCTGGCCTCCGACCCGACCATCGCGGCCGTGATCGGGACCAGCTGCTCCAGCTCGGCGCTCGGTGTCGCGGACACGATCCTCAGCGACGAGGGTGTCGTGCTCATCTCACCCTCGAACACCAGCCCGGCGCTGACGGACCCGGCCACGCACGCGCCGTTCTACTCGCGGACCGCGCACAACGACAAGATCCAGGGCGCGGCCGTGGCGCAGTTCGCCGCGGAAGAGCTGGGCGCTTCGACGGCCGCCACGATCCACGACGGCAGCCCCTACGCGGACGGGCTCCAGCAGGTGTTCTGCGACGTGTTCTCGGAGCAGTACGGTGGGGAGTGCACCGCCCAGGAGGCCATCCAGGTCGGTGACACGGACTTCGCTCCGCTGCTCACCAGCATCGCCGCGGACTCGCCGGAGATCCTGTTCTACCCGATCTTCCTGCCCGAGGGCGGGCTGATCACCGCGCAGGCCCGGGAGAACCCGGACCTGGCGGACACGGCCCTGGCCGGGGCCGACGGTCTCCTCACGCCGGACTTCATCGACTCGGCCGGCGCGGACAACGCCGAGGGCGTGTACATGTCCGGCCCGAGCCTGGAGTTCGCGGGCGCGTTCTACGAGGAGGAGTTCCTCCCGGCGTACGAGGAGCAGTTCGGTGAGGAGCCGACGGCGGCCTTCCACGCGCACTCCTTCGACGCGGCGAACATCGTGTTCGACGCGATCGAATCGGTGGCTGTGGAGTCCGACGGCGGCCTCCTGATCCCCCGGACCCAGTTGAATGACGCGATCTTCGCGACGTCTGGCTACGAGGGCATCACCGGCAGCCTCAGCTGTGACGAGAACGGGGACTGCCAGCCGACCGCGACGATGGCCGTGAACATCGTCGAGGACGGCGAGTTCAACCCGATCTTCGAGGCCACGCTGGAGCTGGCCGAGGCAGGCTAAGCGCAGCTGCGAGGAGAGGGGACCGGAAGGAAGTTGAGGCGCTGCGGGTGGACCGGGAGTCCACCCGCAGC
>JBOGWD010000366.1:0-9071 GCA_050693275.1 Actinomycetota bacterium
GCGGGCTGACCCGCCGCGGGAGCGGCCGCCGCGGCCAGCCAGGTCGTCAGCGGCACCGCGGCCACGAGCCCGATGCTCCCCACCAGGGTGCGGACGATCTCCGTGGCCAGGACCTCGCCGCTGACCACGCCGGACAGCGGCTGGCGAGACAGGATCAGCAGCAGGAGCACCGGCATCGACGCGCCGGCGTAGGCCAGGGCCAGGGTGTTGACGGTCGAGGCGATGTGGTCACGGCCGATCCGCATCCCGGCGGCGGCCAGGGACCGGCGGCTGCTCCAGGGATTGGCCGCCCGCAGCTCCCACACGGCCGAGGCCTGCGTCACCGTCATGTCGTCGATGGCGCCGAGCGCTCCGATCACCACGCCACCGAGGATGATGCCGGCCAGGTCGATCTGGGCCGCGCCGATCTGCACGACCACCGCCTCCTCGCTGGCGAAGCCCGACAGCCGCGCCAGGCCGACGACGACGCTGGCCAGCCCCGCGGTCAGCCCCAGGCTGGCCAGCGTCCCCAGGAGGGCCACGGTCGTCATCGTGCTGAACCCGTGCGCCAGGTACAGCGCCAGGAACGCGATGGCCGCGGAGCCCACCACGGCCACCGCCAGCGGGTTCCTCCCGTCGAGGACCGCAGGGAGCACGAACCACAGGAGCACCCCGATGCTGACGGTCAGACCGGCCAGGGCGGCCAGTCCCCGCAGCCGCCCCAAGGCAACGACCGCAGCGGCGAACGCCACGGCCAGCCAGAAGAGGAGTCCACCACGATCCCGATCCACGAACCGGTATCGGAACCCCGGCGGGGCCTGGGGATCGCGGGCCAGGAGGACCCGGTCGCCCACCGCCAGGTCCGGCGTGGACGGCGTCTGGACGAACTCCTGGGCCGCGGTCCCGCCCGCGTCCGGGCCTCCGGTGATGTCGAAGGCCACCCGCCGGCACGTCACGGCGGCCTCGGGTTGCCCCTCGCACGGAAGATCTCCGACGTCGATGACCTCGGCCGGGTAGACCTCACTCACGAACCCGAGCCCCTGAAGGCTCGGCCGCCGTTCCCCGGTCGGCCGCAGCAGGGCGATGCCGGCCACCGTGGCCACCGCCAGCACCGCGGCGACACCGGCCAGGATCCGCTTCGTTCGAGGCGGCACGTGCCTGCCGAACCGATGGGCCACGCCCCGAGTCTCTGCGCGGGGCCGGGCCGAGGCAAGCATCGCCCGGCCCCGACTTGCGCTGCGTGAGTGAGAATGGTTATCATTCTCACGACAAAATGTGGATCAGCACATCCCCCAGAGGGGCCTGGGTGGCCATCAGTCTCGTGGCGATGGCCGGATGCTCGCCTGTCGGGGGCGGCGATCGCACGGTGGTGGGCTCCTTCTATCCCCTGGCGTTCGTCGCCGACCGGGTGGCCGGCCCCGACTGGGAGGTGATCGACCTGACGCCCCCGGGCACCGAGACGCATGACGTCGAGCTGTCCCTCGAAGACCGCACGGCCATCCAAGCGGCCGACGTGGTCCTGTACCTCGGCGACATCGGCTTCCAGCCCCAGGTCGAGGAGGCCGTCGGGGAGGCCCGAGGGCGGGTCCTGCCCTTGGCCGACTTCGTCGCCGCGGACTCGGCCGCCGACCCACACCTCTGGCTGGACCCACGCCACATGGGCCGGATAGCCGAGGTCGTGGCATCGGCCATCCCCGGGGCCTCATCGCACGCGCTCCAGCAGGATCTCGCTGAGCTCTACGATCGCTACCGGTCGGATCTGGCCGATTGCAGGTCGCGCGTCATGGTGGTGTCTCACGAGGCGTTCGGCTACCTCGCCGACGCCTTCGGCCTGGAGCAGATCGGCCTCACGGGGCTCTCCCCGGAGGCCGAGCCGACCGTGGAGCGCCTCGGGGTGGCCGGTGAGGCCTTGGAGGACGGGCGGGCCACGGCGGTCTTCTACGAGGCCGGCGACGAGGCCCGGCGGATCGCCGAGTCGGTGGCCGCCGACTTCGGGGTCCCCGCCCTTCCCCTGGGGACGCTGGAATCCGAGCCGGCCTCGGGGGACTATCTGTCGGTGATGGAGGACAACCTGGACTCGCTCCGTCAGGGATTGGGGTGCCGATGACGGCGGCCGTCGAGGGACGGAACGTGCGGTTCGGGTACGGGCCCATCCCCGTCCTGGACGGGGTCGACGTCCGGGTCGATCGGGGACAGCTCATCGTGCTCACGGGGCCGAACGGATCCGGCAAGTCCACCCTGATCAAGCTCGTGGTCGGGCTGCTCTCCCCCGACGCCGGCCAGGTGCTGGTGCTGGACCGGCCCGCGTCCGGCCCGCAGGCTCGACGGTCGATCGGCTACGCCCCCCAGGGCTCGCCCGGCCGGCTGGTCCTGCCGGTCTCCGTGACCGAGGTCGTGGAGTCCGGGCTGGTATCCGGTTGGCGCCGTGACGCAGCACGCGGCGAGGTCGGCGACGCCCTCGACGCCGTCGGCATGACCGAGCTCGCCGCAGAATGCGTGTTCGAGCTCTCCGGCGGACAGCAGCAGCGGGCCGTGATCGCCCGGGCCCTGGTGGGCGACCGGCCCGTCCTGATCCTCGACGAGCCGACCACGGGGATCGACCAGGCCTTCCGCCCTCGGCTGGTGAAAGAGCTCCGGCGCCGGGCGGACGGCGGGGCGGCCGTGGTGGTGGTGTCGCACGACCCGGACGACTTCCACGAGGTGTGCGACCGGATCCTGTTCATGGAGGACGGGCGGGTTCGCGACGTGGGGCACGGGGAGTTCCACGCGCTGGAGGAGGCCGGCTCGTGATCGACGTGCTCTTCACCGCCGAGTTCGGCCGGCGCGCCCTGGTGGCGGCCACGGTGGTGGGCCTGGTTGCCCCGGTGGTGGGGGCGTTCCTGGTGCAGCGGCGCCTGTCGCTGGTGGGCGACGGCATCGGTCACCTCGCCCTGGCCGGCGTGGCCATCGGGGTGCTCGTGGGGATCTCCGGGGTGTGGGGCGCGCTGGTGGTGGCGCTGCTCGGGGCAGTCCTGCTTGAGGTCCTCCGGGTCCGGGGCCGGCTCACCGGCGACCTGTCGCTGGCCCTGATCTTCTATCTCGGCATCGCCGCCGGGGCGGTGGGCCTCAGCCTGGCCGGGCGGTTCGACACCTCGGTCCTGGGGGTCCTGTTCGGAACGCTCTTCGCGCTGACCTGGGTCGACGTCGCGGTGATCGCGGGGCTCGGCGCGATCGTGCTTGCCGCCGTGCTGGTGCTGTACCGGCCGCTCCTGGCGGTGGCCCTCGACGAGGAGACGGCCCGCGCGGGCGGCCTGCCCGTCGACGCGCTGAACCTGGCCCTGGTGGCGCTCACCGCGATGCTCGTGGTGGGCGGGATGCGGGTGGTGGGACTGCTGCTGGTGGCCGCGCTGATGGTGGTTCCGGTGGCCGCAGGATCGAAGGTGGCCCACTCGTTCCGGGCCACACTCGGCTGGGCGGTCGGTGTCGGGGGCGCCTCGGCCTGGGCCGGGCTGGCCATCGCGGCCTGGCACGGCGACCTGGTCCCCGGCGGGACCATCGTGCTCACGGCCATCGCGGTGTTCGTGGCGTTCGCGGTGGTCGGCCGGCGAACGGCCGTGGGCCACCGACCGAGGACGAGCGCGTGACCGACGCCCCCGCGCTCGCCGCGCTCTCGGGGCTCCGGCCCACCCCGCAGCGCGTGGCCATCATCCGCGCCCTCCGGGGCAAGGAGCGGCCGGTCACCGCCCAGGCCCTCCACGAAGAGGTCCGGGGACGCGGGGGTCCCGGCCTGGCCACCGTGTACCGGACCCTCCGGGCGCTGGCGGACGCGGGCACCGCGGAGACGTTCCCGGCCGGCGAGGGCGAGGTGGCCTACAAGCTGTGCGAGGTCGACCACCACCACCACCTGATCTGCGAGCGGTGCGGACAGGTGGTGACGATCCCCTCGTGCGAGGTCGAGGACTGGGCCTCCTCGGTGGGGCGGCGCCGCGGGTACGCCGTGACCGGGCACCGCGCCGACGTGTACGGGCTCTGCGCTCGGTGCCGGGGCCGAGCAGGACGTCGTCAGCGTCCACCGACGACCTCCCGGTAAACCGCCTCGACCTCGCCGGCCACGCCGTCCCAGGAGAAGCGGCGGGCGCGCTCGCGGCCGGCCCGGCCCAGAGCCGTACGGTTGGCCGGGTCGTCGAGGATCCTCCCCAGGGCCTCGGCCAAGGCGCCCGGATCGCGGGGAGGCACCAGGATCCCCTCGATCCCGTCGCGGACGACCTCGCGATAGCCGGCGATGTCGCTTGCCACGACGGGCAGGCCGGCGGCCATGGCCTCTACCAGCACGATGCCGAACGACTCCCTGCCGGTGGCCGGAGCGCAGAACACCTCGGACGCGGCGTGGTACCGGGGCAGATCCGCGTGGGCCACCGAGCCAAGCATCACCACCCTGGCCCGAACCTCGATCGGGAGATCGCCGAACGCCGCGCGTCCGCGCCCGTCACCGGCCACCACCAGCAGCACATCGGGCCGTTCGAGGGCCAGCCTGCGGAACGCCTCGACCATCACCCGGAACCCTTTGCGCGGGTCGAGCCTGTTGACGAACAGGATGCGCCGCCCCGGCGGCAGGGGGGCCGGCTCGGCGCCCGCGAAGAGCTCCACCTCGACGCCGTTGGGGATCACCCGGAGGCCGTCTTCGCGGAACCGGGCCCGGACGAATGCCGCGGCGGCATCCGAGACGGCGATGCGCGCGTCCAGCCGTCGCCACAGCGGCCTGAGGATCGGGGCCGCGGCCGAGAACAGGAGCGAACGGTCCGCGAAGGCGTGGAAGGTGCCCACCACCGGCCGCCCTGTCGCCCGGACCGCGAACATGCCGACCCCGGGCACCAGCGGCTCGTGGGCGTGCACCACCTCGGGACGGAACTCCCGCAGCGCGGCCCGGACCCGAACTCGGGCCCCCGGCGTTGGGGACACGGGGGCCACCGACTCGTTGTACGGGAGGCGGATCGGTCGGCCCACCGTGCGGACGAACGACTCCCTCGGTGGGGAAGCCGAGGGCGCCACCACGAGCACGCGGTGGCCGAGGTCACGGAGGCGGATCGCGAGCTGACGGACGTGGATCTGGACGCCCCCCGGCGCGTCCCACGCGTAGGGGCACGCCAGAGCGACCCTCATGGCGAGGGCGCGCCGATCCCCGTGGCGGCCGGCGCGGCGGCGGGCTCGCCCTCCCCCGCCGGGGGGCTCCAGGCCGGCTGGAACATGTGCCACTGGGTGGGAGCCGCGGCGATGGACCGCTCGAACCGCCCGGCCAGCAGGCGCGTCAGCGCGGTGACGTCGTCCCGCATCACCCCGGACGGCTCGAGCTCCAGGGGCTCACCGATGACGACCGTCCAGCCGTCCTCCAGGTCGTAGCATGCAGCCGGCATGAGGGGCGAGCCGGTGAACAGGGAGAGCAGGGCGGGCCCGGCCGGCATCCTCCGCTTCTCCCCGAACATCTCCACCTCGACCCCGCGCCCCTTGATGTCGCGGTCGGCCACCAGGGCGATCACCTCGTTCTCGCCGATCAGCTTGACAAGCTCGTCCGCCACGCCCCGGTCGTCAAAGAGCGGCACGATGCCCAGGCCCAGCTCCCGGCGATGATGCAGGAAGAGCTCGAACAGCCGCTCCGGCCGGAGCAGCTCGGCCACCGCCGTGACGCGGATGCCCGAGGCGGCGACCCAGTGGCCGGCCGCGTCCCAGTTCCCCAGGTGCGGGAGGGCCAGGACCGCCCCCCGCCCGCCTTCCAGGGCCCGCTCGATGTTCTCGACTCCAACGAAACGCATCCGCGATCTGAACTCATCGAGCGGCATCACCCGGATGCGGAAGGTGTCGTACCAGTACCGGGCGTAGGACCGGAAGGCATCCTTGGCAGCCGCCCGCAGGAGCGGCGACCCCGGATCCCTGCCGAGCACCCGACTGAGGTTTCCCTCCACCACCCGGCGAGCTCGAGAGGCGAGGTGGAAGGCCGCCAGCCCTCCCACGTCGAACAGGCGTCGCCCCACGAACTCGGGCAGGACCATGGCGGCTCGCTCGGCTGCCGCGAACACCCCGTAGGAGATCCGTTCCGCCGGGCGCTCCTTGGCGACGGGCTCCTCGGTCACGCCGGCTCCCGCTGCCGGGCGACCTCGACCGACTCCCGGAGGACCGAGAACAGCGAGACCGCCGACGCCGCCCACAGGGCCGGTCCCAGCGCGGAGCGCCAGGCCAGCCCGAGCACCACGAGCCCGATCCGGACGCCCCGGGCGATCAGCGACTCCTGGACGGCGAACCCCAGCCCCGTGGCCTTGGCCCGGATGTAGGTGGCCAGGTAGCCCAGGACCAGCGCGGACAGTGCCGCGCCGGAGACCGCCGGCTCGTCGATCGTGGTCCACGCCACCGCCCCCAGCAGCACCGCATCGCCCGTGCGCTCCGCGGCCGAGTCGGCGAACGTCAGCCGCCGGTCGCGGGTGTACTTGGCTCGCCGGCCGGTGATCGTCACGGCTGCCGCCGCCACCGCGGTGGCCACCCCGGCCTCCACCCGGCGCTCGGCCAGAACGAGCGCTGCCGCGGCGCCGGCCGCCGCCAGGATGAGCAAGAGGAGCGCGACCCCGACAGCGGGACGATCCCTGATGGCCGCCTGCATCGGTCTCGGAGCCTAGCACGGGGGTTCGGAGCCCCCGCCGGACCGACGAGGCCCCCGCTACAATCGGGGCTCGTTCGAAGGGAGCCAGCGTGAAGACCTACGACGCCAACCAGATCCGGAACGTTCTGCTCGTCGGGCACGGCGGAGCGGGGAAGACCACCCTGGCCGAGGCCCTCCTCCACCTTGGCGGCGCCGTGACCAGGATGGGGACGGTCGAGGACGGCAACACCACCAGCGACTTCGAGCCCGAGGAGACCAAGCGACAGATCAGCGTGTCGCTGGCCATGACGCCGATCGAGTGGCGGGACGTGAAAGTGAACATCCTCGACGCCCCCGGATACGCCGACTTCATCGGGGACGTCCGGGCCGCGCTCCGGGCGGTGGACGCGTGCCTGTTCGTCGTCTCGGCCGTCGACGGCGTCGAGGTCCAGCACGAGGTGGTGTGGGAGCTCGCCGTGGAGCATGGGCTGCCTCGAAGCTTCTTCGTCAACAAGCTGGACCGGGAGCGAGCCTCCTTCGAACGAACCCTCGATCAGCTGGTGCGATCGTTCGGCACCCAGGCGGCGGCTCTTCAGTACCCCATCGGCGAGGAGCACGACTTCGAGGGCGTGGCGGACCTGCTGTCCCGCAGGGCCATTCGCTATCCGTCCGGCCCCAGGGGCGAGGAGGGCGACTGGCCCGACGACATCGCCGGCAAGGCCGACCCCTACCGGGAGAAGCTGACGGAGGCCGTGGCCGAGGCCGACGACGCGCTCCTCGAGAAGTACCTCGAGCAGGGCGAGCTGGCCGAGGAGGAGATCGTCCGGGGGGTCAAGGCGGGGCTGGCCGAGGCCAAGTTCGCCCCGGTCCTATGCGGCTCCGCCTCCAAGGGGATGGGCATCGACCGGCTGGCCGATCTCCTCGTCGACGCGTTCCCCTCCCCCCCCGACCGGCCCCCGGTGAAGGTGATGACCAAGGACGGCCAGGAGGAGGAGCGCCCTCCCGATCCCGGTGGCCCGCTGACGGTCTTCGTGTTCAAGACCATCTCCGATCCCTACGTGGGCAGGATCAGCCTGTTCCGGGTGTTCTCCGGCCGGATGCGGCCCGACACCTCGGTCCGGAACACCACCCAGGGAGAGGACGAGCGGGTCGGCCAACTGTTCACGATGCAGGGGAAGGAGCACGAGACCGTCTCCGAGGCCCCCACCGGCGATATCGGCGCGGTGGCCAAGCTCTCCGAGACCCACACGGGCGACACGCTCGGCGACAAGGGGTCGACCGCCACGCTTCCGGCGCTGGAGCTTCCCGAGCCCCTGCACGCGGTGGCCGTCGAGCCGAAGACCCAGGGCGACGAGGACAAGCTCTCCAGCGCGTTCGCCCGGCTCCAGGAGGAGGATCCCACGTTCCGGGTCCGGCGCAGCCAGGAGACGAACGAGACCGTGCTGTACGGGATGGGGGAGACCCACATCGACGTGATGACCGAACGGATGCACCGGAAGTACGGGGTGGAGGTGGTGACCCATCCCGCCCGCGTCCCGTACAAGGAGACGCTCCGCCAGAAGGTGCAGGCTCTCGGCCGCCACGTCAAGCAGAGCGGCGGGCACGGCCAGTACGGGATCGCCCACGTCGAGGTGGAGCCGCTGGCGAGGGGCTCCGGCTTCGAGTTCGTCAACAAGATCACCGGCGGGGTCATCCCGAGCCAGTTCATCCCGTCCGTGGAGAAGGGCGTGGTCAAAGCCATGGAGAGCGGCACCACCGGTCACCAGATGGTGGACCTGCGGGTGACGCTGTTCGACGGCAAGTTCCATACCGTGGACTCCTCCGACATGGCTTTCCAGATCGCCGGCTCGCTGGCGCTGAAGGACGCGGCGGAGAAGGCCGGCGTGGCGCTCCTCGAGCCGATCGTGGACGTCGAGGTCACCGCGCCCGACTCGCTGACCGGCGACGTGATCGGGGACCTCAACGCGAAGCGGGGGAAGGTCCTGGGCATGGAGCCGACCGGGACCGGGAAGTCGACCATCCACGCCCAGGTGCCCCAGGCCGAGATGACCCGCTACTCGATCGACCTCCGTTCGATCACGGGCGGCAGGGGGGTCTTCACCATGCGGTTCTCCCATTACGAGGAGGTTCCGTCACACCTCGCCGAGAAGGTCATCGCCGAGGCCCGCAAGGCCCGGGAAGAGGCCCACCGGTAGGCTGGCCTCACCGAGGCCGTGGTGGAGGCATCCTGTCCGGTCCTCGCTCCCCGTGAGAGGCTGAGCCGAGATGACCGTGCGCGTGCTGATCGTGGACGACCAGGAGCCCTTCCGGCAGGCGGCCCGGGCCGTGGTCGAGCTGACCGACGGGTTCGAGGTGGCCGGCGAGGCCGAGACCGGCGAGGCCGCCGTCGATGCGGCCCGCGGGCTGGGCCCGGACCTGGTCCTCATGGACGTGAACCTGCCCGGGATCGACGGCCTGGAGGCCACCCGGCGCATCCTGTCGGAATCTT
>JBOGWD010000367.1:0-6164 GCA_050693275.1 Actinomycetota bacterium
CCACCCCACGGCCCCCGGCCCCGATGACGCGCCCGGTCACGCCGCGCGTGTGGGAAGGCCGCCAAGCCCGCCGGCCAGGCTGTACGCGTCGAGGCCCCGACGCCGGAGGTCGTGGGCGACCGTCTCCGAGCGGTTCCCGTGCGTGCACACGAACACGTAGGTGCGGCCCCGATCGAGGCCGGCCGACCAGTCCTCGATCCGGCTGAACGGCAGGCGCAGGTCGCCGGCCGAGGGGCCCTCGTCCTCCTCCCGTACGTCCACCACGACCGCGCCATCCGGAACGGTCTCCACGACATGCGCTGGGGGCGGGCCCGGCTGCCAGGTGGTGAGATCGACCTCCACGGCGGCCTCCACGGCAGCGTGGATGAACGAGTCGTCCAGCCGGCCCTCGGCCCCGATCACATGGGGAAGTCGGGCCGCCGTCTCCACTCGACCCGTGGCGATGTCGCAGTGCTCCGTCACGCCGGCCGATGCGTCGTGGGTCCCGATGGCGCGGGCCCGGGCCAGGATCTCCTCCTTGTCCATCCCGATCAGCGGCCGCAGCACCGGCACGCCCGCCGCGTCCTCGGCCACCGTGAGGTTCCGCAGGGTCTGGGTGGAGACCTGCCCCAGGGCCTCCCCCGTCACTAGCGCCTCGGCCCCCAGCCGCCCGGCCATCAGGGTCCCGGCCCGGTACATGGCCCGCTTCAGCACGACCTGTCGGATCCCCGGCTCGATCCGGGCCCGTAGGGCGGCCACCACCGGCGCGAGGTCCACCACGTGGGCCCGGGGCTCCGCCCCGGCCGCACACCCCGACACGAGGTCGCGGGCCACCTCGAGGGCGGCGTCGACCTGCCCGCATCCGCCCAGATCACAGACCACCAGGTCAAGGGCGATCCCCCGCCGCATAACCATCCACGCGGCCACGGGGGAGTCGAATCCGCCCGAGAACAGGGCCACGGCGCGCCCACCGACGCCGAGCGGGAGCCCTCCCGCGCCCGGAGAGCTCTCCAGGACGAGGTAGGCCCGGTCCTCCACGATCTCCATCGGCACCTCGACCTCCGGCCCGTCGAGATCGACGCCCGCGGAGACGGGGCGGAGCGCGTCCCCGAGGGCCACGGCGACATCGATCGACCGGAACGGGTGCCGGCCCGACCGGCGGGCGCGGACCGCGAAGGTCCGGCCGACCACCCGGTCCCGGTACACCTCCGCGGCGGTGCTCACCAGCTCATCGAGGGAGCCGAACGCCACGACCGAGACCTCGGACACCGAGTGAAGGCCGAACACGCGGGCCAGCGCCTCGCGGGCCACCGGCAGTTCCTCGGCCCGCACCAAGAGACGGCTCCACCGGGGCTCGACCTCCGCCCGGAGCCCCCGGCGCCGCAGCGCGGCCCGGACGTTCTGGGTCAGCACCCGCAGGAACCGGCGGCGGGTCCGGGCCGACTTCGTCCCGATCTCGCCGGCGATCTTCAGCATGAGCAGGCGCTCCATGCCGTCAATGGTAGTTGGTGGGGAAGAGCCTCAGGCCGTGCCGATCGCCGGCGGCTCGAGCTCCGGGAGGCCCCGTCCGGCCCTGTCGGCCTCCTCGATGGCCTCGGCCTGGTCCCCGATCACCTCGGCCAGCCGGGCGACGTCCACATCCCAGTGGCGGGGCCCGAACCGGCGGATCCGGGAGAGGCCCCGGCGGAGGAGGGTGTGGGCGCCGTGCGCGTTCCCCCGCCGGTAGTGGGTGTAGCCCGCGCCGAGCTGGGAGAGGCCCTTGAAGAACTCCTCGTCCTCGGTCCGCTTGGACTGCTTCCAGGCGGTCTCCCAGGCCTCGTGGGCGGGGAAGAACCGCCCCTGGTCGAAGTGCTCCTTCCCCAACCGGTGGTTCTCCTCGACCGGGAGGGAATCGAAGTCCTCGAGGTCCAGGCGGTTCCGCGCATCCCACGGGAGCAGCCGGCCGAGCTCGTCCCTCGGCCGAGTGGTCTTCTGCCCCGGTTCCCGCCGCCTGGGCTCGGTCACACCGCCCATCCTACGGCCGGAGATTTGGCCCCGAGAGATTCCTCTGCTAGTGTCCCCCCGATCCGCCCCGGGAGAGGAGGAAGCGAATGGCCCAGCAGCCGCCCGCCCCACCGCCTCCACCGCCGCCACCCCCCACCGGTCCCTACGCGGGGGCACCCGGATACGCGGCCCGCCCCGGGGGGGTGACGGCCGCCGCCGTCCTGCTCTTCGCGGTGGGAGGGCTCCGGGGGCTCCTCATGCTCCTGAGCCTCATCGTCGTGATCGGTGCCAGCGGCGACATCTCGGGGCTGCCCGGCGCGGGGGCCGCGATCGGCATCGCCGTCGTGGTCGTGCTCATCGGGTTGCTGGCGGCAGTGCTTCAGATCGTGGGCGGCGTCGGTACGATGCAGCTCCGCCGGAGGGGCCGGACCCTGGGGCTCACCGGCTCGATCATCGGCATCGCCCTCGGTGTCCTGGCCCTGCTGGGAGCGGCCTCGGGCGGAGCCACGGCGGTCAGCGTCGTCATCGCCCTGCTGTTCTTGTTCGGCGACATCGCCATCATCGTGACCCTGTCCCAGAACGGCCGGTTCCTGACCAATCCCTAGGTCGCGGCCGCCCCTGACCTCTCCCGGCGCTCGGCGTATGCTCTCGCCGTCGATGGGCCTCCCCCTGCTGACCGACCTGTACGAGCTCAACATGGCCGCCTCGTACCTGCGGCGGGGGATGACGGCGCCGGCGACGTTCAGCCTCTTCGTGCGGAACCTCCCCGAACGGTGGGGCTTCCTGGTGGCCTGTGGCCTGGAGGGATGCCTGGAGTTCCTGGAGGGGTTCCGGTTCACCGACGAGGACCTGGACTACCTCCGCACGGAGCAGCGCTACCCGGAGGCCACCCTCGAGGCCTTCGCCGGTCTTCGGTTCACCGGCGACGTCCGCGCGGTGCCGGAGGGCCGCCTGGTGTTCCCCGACGAGCCGCTGCTGGAGGTCACCGCCCCCCTCCCCGAGGCCCAGCTGGTCGAGAGCTACCTCCTCAACCAGGTCACCTACCAGACCGCGGTGGCCTCGAAGGCCGCCCGGTGCCGACTGGCCGCGCCGGACGCGGCCATGGTCGACTTCTCCTTCCGCCGGGTCCACGGCGTCGAAGCCGGCCTGGGCGTGGCCAGGGCCACGGCCATCGTCGGGTTCTCGGCGACCTCGAACGTCGAGGCCGCCCGGACCCTGGGCCTTCGGGCCACCGGCACCATGGCCCACTCCTACATCGAGGCGTTCCCCACCGAGCTCGACGCCTTCCGGGCGTTCGCCGAGGACTTCCCCGACCGCGTGGTGCTCCTGGTTGACACGTACGACACCCCCCGCGGGGTCGACCACGCCATCGAGGTGGCCGGGGAGCTCCGGGTCCGGGGTGGCAGCCTGGCCGGGATCCGGCTCGACAGCGGAGATCTCGGCCAACTGGCCAAGGACGCCCGCCGGGCCCTCGACGCGGCCGGACTGGAGGCGGTGCAGATCCTGGCCTCGGGCGGTTTGGACGAGAACGAGATCGCCCGCCTGGCCTCCGCCGACGCGCCGATCGACGCGTTCGGGGTCGGCACCAAGATCGGCGTGGCCGAGGACTCGCCGGCCCTCGACAGCGTGTACAAGCTCGTCGAGTACGGCGGCCAGCCCGTGTGCAAGCTCTCCCGGGCCAAGGCCACCCTGCCCGGGCCGAAGCAGGTCTGGCGCTTGCCCGGGATGACGGGCGACACGATCGGTTTGGCCGACGAGAGCGGTCCCGGAGGAGAGCCGCTCCTCACGCGGGTCATGGAGGGTGGCCGTCGCACCGTCGGCGGGTCGATCCCCGACGCCGCCGCCCGGTTCGCCGCCGAGCTCGAGTCGCTTCCCGCGGGCCTCCGCTCTCTCGATCCGGACCCGTACGATCCCGAGCGGACCCCGGCCCTGAGGCGCCTCGGCGTGGAGGTCGCGGAGCGGATCAGGGCCCGCGAGCTGGCCTGAGCCGATAGGGCCCAATCGCCCCGAAGTGGGACACTGGAGGTGTGACCCACATCCGCTGGGCCTCTCGTCCCGATCTCGACCGTCCGGTGCTGGTCGCCGCGTTCCGGGGATGGAACGACGGCGGCGAGGCAGCCTCCACGGCGGCGGCCTATCTCCGGGATCGCTGGGGAGCGGAGCCCTTGGCCGACCTCGACCCGGAGGAGTTCCTCGACTTCCAGGTCACCCGGCCGACCGTCCGGCTCGAGGCCGGCGTGACCCGGCGGATCGATTGGCCGGAGATGCGGTTCTCACACGCACGCGTGGACGGTCGCGACGCGGTGGTGTTCCTCGGGATCGAGCCGAACGTGCGGTGGCGCACGTTCACCGAGACCATCGTCAATGCGGCCCGGGATCTCGGGGTAGAGACTGCGGTGACCCTGGGAGCCTTCCTGGCCGACGTTCCCCACACCCTCCCGACCCCGGTGACGGGGCTGTCCGCGGACCAAGCACGCTCGGCGGAGCTCGGGCTGACATCCTCGCGATACGAGGGTCCGACCGGGATCGTTGGCGTCGTGCACGACGCGCTGGCCCAGGCCGGGTTCGAGGCCGCCTCGCTGTGGGCGGCCGTCCCCCACTATCTGCCGGGCGGTCCCAACCCGAAGGCCGCCCGCGCGCTGGTGGAGAAGCTCGAGGCGTTCACCGGCCTCCCCGCCCCCACCGACACGCTCGACCGTGCCGCCGACACCTGGGAGGGGCAGATCAGCTCGACCATCGCCGAGAACGACGAGCTGGTCGCCTACGTCCGTCGGCTGGAGGAGATCGCCTCCGAGCGGGAGGGGCCGACGGAGATCCCCAGCGGCGAGTCACTGGCCGCGGAGCTGGAGCGGTTCCTGCGCAACCAGCGCGGCGAAGCCGGCGGCTAGGCTCCGCCGGCCGCGGCCGGGTCGGCCACCACGAGGACGCGCGCGGCCCGCACCCGTGCGGCCGGGATGTCGTCGCCGCCCAGCAGCCTGGCCAGCGGCTCGCGTTTCTCCTCGCCCTTGACCAGGAACATCGCTACTCGGGCCGACGAGAGCACGGGGAAGGTGAGCGTGAGCCGCGGGTGGTCCGGGCGTTCGACCCGGGCCACCCACCGGACCCGCTCCTCCAGGACGGGATCGCCCGGGAACAGCGAGGCCGTGTGCCCGTCCGTGCCGAGTCCGAGGATGGCCAGGTCGAGTCGGAGCGCGCCGAACCTTCGGCGGAGGCCGAGCTCGTGGGCATCCGGATCGCAGGACTCGCCCGGCATCCGGTGCACGCGCGGCTCGGGATCCAGACGCGAGAGCAGCTCCCCGTGCGCCATCCGGAAGTTCGAGTCGACGTGCTCGGACGATACGCAGCGCTCGTCCGTGAACAGGACGTCGACGTCGGCCCACGGGTAGTCGATGTCGGCCAGCCGCCGGTAGAACGCCCGCGGCGTCGCCCCCCCTGCCAGGGCCAGGACGCGGGGGGCGGCCTCGAGGAACGCGCCGACTGCGACCTCGGCCACGTCCTCCGTGAGGAGGAGCTCGGCCACCGCGTCACCCTATCCCGTAGCCTCTGCGGGATGGAGATCCGCCCCGTTCGTCCCGACGAGAGCGACGAGGCCGGCCGAATCACCGCGCTGGCGTACGAGGACTTCGGCGACCGTGCGTCGGCCAGCGTCGACTATCTCGACCGGATCGCCGACGTCCGGACCAGGGCCGCCCACGCGGTGGTGCTCGGAGCGTTCGATGGGGACCGGGTGCTGGGCACGGTCACCCTGGAGCTCACCGATCGCATCCCCGGCGGACACCCTCGGCCGCCGCTCCGGCCCGACCAGGCGCACGTCCGCATGCTCGGCGTCGGTCCCCACATGCAGCGACGCGGCACGAGCCGTCGCCTGATGGAGGCCGCCGTGGCCGAGGCCCGGCGAGCCGGCAAGCGACGGATCACCCTGGAGACGACGGAGAGCATGCTCGCCGCGCAGCGGCTCTACGAGTCGATGGGCTTCCGGCGGGCGAGGACCTCGTGTTCGACGACGGTTTCAAGCTGCGCTCGTACGAGCTCGCGCTGTAGAAGGTCAGGCCGGCTGTCTTCGGACGACCTCGCCCGAGGAGAGCACCACGCCGTCGGCGGTCTCCGCCTCGACCGTCCCTCCCTTGAACTGCTGGAGGTACAGGTGTGCGTACAGCCCCCCGCGCTCCAGGAGCTCGGCGTGGCTTCCTCGCTCGACGATC
>JBOGWD010000368.1:0-2175 GCA_050693275.1 Actinomycetota bacterium
GGTACGGCTACCTGCTTCGCCGGTTCCGTGGACGGTACCGCCTGGTGGGGATCGATCTGTCCGCCCACGCCGCCCACGAGAGCACCGTCCGCATCCCCGGCGCCCTGGTCCTGGCCGCCGACGTGCAGGGGAGGCTCCCCTTCGACCACCCCTTCGACGTGGTTCTGGCCGTCAACGTCATCGAGCACCTCCCGGACCCGGAGTCCGGCGTGGAGGAGATCCGGGGGGTCCTGGCGCCCGGCGGGCTGTGCGTGGTCCATCTCCCCACGATCAACGGTCCCGTCAGCCGGGCCATCTACCGGTTCGCCTACGCCAAGGACCTCACGCACGTGTACCGGCCGTCGGGCCGCGACGTCCGCCGGCTGTTCGAGCGGAGGGGGTTCCGAACGCTGGAGGCCACGTACGCTCCGCATACCCCGTGGCTCGGGTCCGGCCTGGGCTGGCACCCTGCCTACCTGGCGGCGTTCCGGAAGACCGCCACCCGGTAACGTATGGGGGATGGCGACTGTCAAGGTCTACGGCGCGGACTGGTGCGGCGACTGCATCCGGGCCAAGCGGGTGCTCGAACGTACCGGAGCGCCGTACGAGTGGATCGACGTCGAGGTGCAGGCCGGCGCAGCCGAGGCGGCTCTGGAGCACGCCCGGGGGCGGCGGAACATCCCCGTCGTCGTGTTCCCCGACGGCCGCGTGCTGGTCGAGCCCTCGGACACCGAGCTGGAGCGGGCGCTGGTAGCGTAGGGCTACCGCAGCCGCCAGAAGCCCCCGGTCAGACCGAGCGAGTCGAACAGGTCCCGGGCCTCGTCGGGCGTGGGCCGCCGCCAGCCCGCTTCCATCCGGTTGCGGTACCAGGACGAGGCCAACCCCCAGAGCTGGTCGAGCGTGAGGAATCCACCCTTCCGGCCGTGGCCCGCCCGGACCCACTCCTCGACGTGCTCCTCCGACCGGAAGAGCAACATCGTGCTTCACGTATGGCCGATGTCCTCCCACCACAGGGCCGCGGGTACCGAGAAGTGCCCCACGGCCTCGGTGGGCCGGAGGTCGCCATCCACGATCCGGAGCTCCAGCGGGTCGCCACAGTCCGGACACGAGGTTGCCACGGTGCCGTCGAGGCCGAGCATGGCCAGGATCCCGGGCGCGTCCCACGCGCACGTCCCCCACCACCACCGCCCGCCGGCCTCGACCCGGAACCTGGTCGGCTTGGCGGAGAAGGGGTTGGCCATCCACACGTCGGTGGTTCCGGGATCGAGCACGATGACCCGGCCCTCGGCGAGCCGGCGATACGCACCGGCGATGTCCTCCGGGCGGGCTCGGAGGACCTCGGCGGTCTGGTCGACGGACGGTGGCCGGCCGTCCTCGGCGAACCGCCGGTAGATCTGCAGACGAACCTCGTTGTCGAAGGCCTCAGCCATGGGACGGATCCTACGCCCGGCCCGACCAGCTTCGGTCGGCGGTCCCGCCTACCATGGCCCACCATGACGGCAGACGATCGGCTCCGGCGGATGCGTCAGGCCGCCCAGCTCCTCCACCGGCCGGGGCGGCGGTCCCCCGCCGACGTGGTCCGCCACCTCGCCGGGATCCAGGCCCAGGCCCCCATGGCGGCCGAGCTGGGGATCCGGGCCCGAACAACGCGGGTCTCGCTGGAGGACGTGGACCGAGCCCGCTTCGAGGAGCGGTCCACGGTCCGGACGTGGGCCATGCGGGGAACGATCCACCTGATCGCCGCCGAGGACGTCGGCTGGCTGGTCCCGTTGACCGTGGAGCCCTCGGTGGCCGAGTCGAGGCGGCGGCTGGATCAGCAGGGCGTCCCGTGGGCCACCGCCGAGCGAGCGGTGGGCCTGATCGATGACGCGCTCGCCGCCGACGGTCCTCTCACTCGCCGGGAGATCGCCCAGCGGCTCCGTCGCCGCCGGGTCCGGACCGAGGGCCAGGCCGGAGCCCAGCTGGTGTGGCTCGCGTCGGCGCGAGGGGTGTGCTGCTTCGGGCCGAAGCGCGGAGGCGAGCACACCTTCGTGCACCTCCGGGACTGGCTGGGCCCGCCGCGCGCCCTGGACCGCGACCAGGCCCTGGCCGAGCTGGCCGTGCGGTACCTGGCCGCCCACTCCCCCGCCGAGCCGGCCGATCTGGCCACGTGGTCCGGTCTTCGTGCGGCCGACGTCCGCCGGGCCTGGAGCCTCG
>JBOGWD010000369.1:0-1577 GCA_050693275.1 Actinomycetota bacterium
TTGACGCCACGCTTCGACCGGACGCCTCTCGACGACGGCCGGTGGCCTGCTACCGGGCGCTCCGGCGCTTACCCGGACGGGACTTGCACCCGCTGGCTCGGTCCAGCTTTCAGGACGCACCATGACCAGAGTGTAGCGGCCCGCTGCGCTAGCCTGGGAGGGTGATCGAGATCACCGACTGGGCCAGGGACATCTTGACGAAGGCCGAGGGGGCGGCCCGCCGGTTCAACCCCGACGCCAGGATCCGCCTGGCTCGGGTCGCCGGCGCAGTCGAGGCCACGTTCGTGGAGGCTCCGCTCCCCGGCGACCTCGAGGTCCGGATCGGCGAGGTGGCGCTGTACGTGGAGGTGGGCCTCCAGGGGCTGCTCGACGTGGAGGAGCCGCACGACCGCCTGGTGCTCAGGCCGGCCGGCTCGGCCCCGAACGTCCGAGCTGCCCACTGAAGACGGGCGCTGGCGGAGGTCCTCCCACGCTGGCCAGACGTGCGGCGGCCCGGGCGAACCCCGGGCCGCCGTATCAGCTCTCCGGCTCAGGCTTCAGCCACGCCTGGGCCGCCTGCGTCCCATCGACACCAGCACGAGACCGGGCAGGGCTAGGCCCACGGCAGCGACCGCGAGAGGCCACGCGTCCAGGCCGGTGAATGCCAGCTCCAGTCCGGGGCCCACAGGGGCAGCGCCGGGCCCCCTGCCGCCCCCTCCGGCTCCGACGCCCCCCGCCTCGGTGACGTCGCCCTCGACGTCCGCATCGATGGTCGGGGGCGTGGTCGGTGGGTCGGTGGGCGGATCGGTCGGTGGGTCGGTCGGTGGATCGGTCGGTGGGTCGGTCGGTGGGTCGGTCGGTGGGTCGGTGGGCGGGGTCGTCGGCTTCCCGCCGCCGCACTTCCCGTTGTTGTCGTCCTCGAAATCGTCGTCGTTGCCGCAGCCGTTGTTCCCGTCCTGGTCGTAGATGTCGTCACCACCGGATCCGTCAGGCTGATCGACTCCGCCGTTCCCATCACCGTCGGGATCCGATTTGGCCTTCCCCTGGTTCCCCGAGCCGCCGGGCTCGTGGTGCTTGTCCTTGCCCGAAGGGTGCTGGTTGTCGGAGTCCCCGGCGGGATCGGGCACGTTCGGCACGCCGTCGGAGTCGGTGTCCTCGGTGGTTTCGGTCCCACTGCCGGGAGGACCCCCTGCGTGATCCGGCTTGTGGTGGGCCAACGCGGCGCCGCTGCCTCCCACGGCCAGCAGCAGCGCGGCCACGAGCGGCAGCCCGAAGTCCACTAGCCCATGCGTGCGAAAACGCCTTCCTGCCACGGTGTGAATCCCCCTTCTGTCCCCGTCGAAGCGCGGCCCTTTCCCCGGCCCGCGATACGAAGCAAGGGTAGGCCAACAGGCGTCCGCAGCAATCCGAACCTTTGCGTAGTTCTCGTGCGCAGTTCTGCGTAGCGGCCTCGCGGATCTCCGATCTTCAGCGACCGGAGAGAGCGAAGCGCGTGGTGGCTCGGGTCGCCACCACGCCGCCGATGGCCAGGGCCGCCGTGGCCGCGGGGGAGGGAGCGTTGCGCAGATGGATCACCTGTGGCCCTTCATCCATCAGGA
>JBOGWD010000370.1:0-1372 GCA_050693275.1 Actinomycetota bacterium
TCCGGCTCGGCGACGGCGTCCGATCGGCCCTGTACCAGAGCCTGGAGCGCTGGGACGGGAAGGGCGAACCGCAGAAGCTGAGGGGGGAGGGCATCGCCCTCCCGGCCCGCATCGCCGAGCCGGCCACCCAGGCGGTCATCTTCCATCGACTCGGCGGGATCGACGCGGTCTCCGCCATGCTCGAGCGCAGGTCAGGCGGCTGGTTCGACCCGAGCGTGGCCCAGGCCGTGGCGAAGGTCGCCCCGGACGTCCTCGCTGAATTGGACCAGGACGACATCTGGGTCGCCGTGCTGAAGGGGGAGCCGGAGCCGGTCCGCCGCATCTCGGAGGACCGGCTCGACGACGTCGCCGCGGCCTTCGCCGACATGGTGGACCTGAAGACGCCGTTCACGCCGGGCCACTCCCCCGGTGTCGCCGAGCTCGCGGCCGGCGCGGGCGCACGTCTCCGCCTGGGGGACCCGACAGCGCTCCGCCGGGCGGCCCTGCTCCACGACCTGGGCAGGGCGGCCGTCCCGAACGGCATCTGGGAGAAACCCGGGCCGCTCTCCACGACCGAGTGGGAACGGGTCCGACTGCACCCCTACCAGACCGAGCGGATCCTGGCGCGATCGAAGGCTCTCTCCCCGCTGGTGCGGATCGCCGGGATGCATCACGAACGGCAGGACGGCTCCGGCTACCACCACGGCGCGCCGGGCCGGGAGGTCCCTCCAGAGGCTCGCCTCCTGGCGGCCGCCGACGCCTTCCAGGCGATGACTCAGGTTCGTCCCCATCGTCCGGCCCGGAGCTCGGGCGAGGCGGCCGACGGGCTCCTGGAGGAGGCGCGAGCGAGCCGGCTCGATCCCGAGTGCGTCCGGGCCATCATCGAGGAGGCCGGAGAGCGGAGCGTCGGCCTCCGGGGATCCTGGCCGGCGGGGCTCTCGGACCGGGAGGTGGAGGTGCTCAGACTGGTCGCCGGGGGGCTGTCGAACAAGGCGATCGCCCGGCGACTGTCGATCTCGCCGCGAACCGCCGAGCACCACGTCCAGCACATCTACACGAAGATCGGGGCCTCCACCCGAGCCTCGGCCACCCTCTTCGCCATGGAGCAGGGCCTGCTCCGCTCGTAGCGGAAAGATGGGCAGAACCACCGATGCCGGTCGGGGTCGCTCCCGGCAGGATGACCAGGACATCCGACGGAAGGAGCGAAGCGATGGCTCGGGTCGAGTTCGAGGTGCAGACAGACCTGGCGCCCGATCGGATCGTGGACGCCCTCACCGACTTCAGCGAGCGCCGACCGGACCTGTGGCCGGGCCTGAACCGGAGCCAGTTCGAGGTGTACGAGGTCGGCGAGACGTGGGCGGAGGTCCGAGAGGGCACCACCAAGGGCATCTGG
>JBOGWD010000371.1:0-13809 GCA_050693275.1 Actinomycetota bacterium
GGAGGCCGAGCGGATCTCCGACGCCAAGGCGGTGATCTTCGAGGGGTTCCTCAGGGCACTGGATGAGGGCGCGCCCCGCGCCGACGCCGGCATGCTCGTCGACGAGCAGTTCGGCGCGGACCTGGCCCGGCGCGGCCGGAAGGAGGGGGTGATCCTGGCCATGCCGGTGGAGAAGAGCGGCCAGGATGAATTCGACTTCGAATACGGGGAGGATTTCGGGGCACACATCGAGGAGTTCGACCCGACCTTCTCCAAGGTCCTGGTCCGCTACAACCCCCAGGGTGACGGGGAGATGAACGCCCGCCAGGCCGTCCGGCTGCGCACCCTGTCCGACTGGCTCCACGAGCGCGAACGCAGCTTCCTGTTCGAGCTCCTGGTGGCGGCCGAGCCGGCTCAGCTGGAGGCCGTGGGGGGCGACGAGGACCGGTACGACCGGGAGATCAGGCCCGGCCTGATGCTTCAGGCGATCCGAGACCTCCACGCGGCCGGCGTCGAGCCCGACGTATGGAAGATCGAGGGTCTGGACCGGAGGGAGGACTGCGAAGCCGTGGCCAACCTGGTGCGGTCGGACGGCCGGGATGGCGTGGCCTGCGTTGTGCTGGGCCGAGGCGCGGACGACGCGGCTGTGGAGCACTGGCTGCGGCAGGGGGCCGGCGTCCCGGGCTACATCGGGTTCGCCATCGGTCGCACGATCTGGTGGGGTGCCCTGAAGGCCTACCTCGGTGAGGAGACCGGCCGGGACGATGCCGCGTCGACGATCTCCGCGAAGTACCGGCGGATGATCGGCGTGTACCGAGGCTGAGCCGCGTTTGGCCCGCCGGCGGGTCGACCGGTAGGATGCGGGCGACTCGGCCCCTCGGGGCCCGGACCTGAGAGGAGGCTACGCATGGCCGTCATCAAGACCATCGACCTCGTCGGCGTCTCCACGGAGTCCTGGCGCGACGCGGCGTCCCAGGCCCTGCAGGACGCGGCCAAGACCCTGCGGGGAATCCACGGGATGGACGTGCTGGAGACCTCCGCGGTCGTCGACGGCAACGAGATCACCGAATACCACACCCACGTCCGGATCAAGTTCCGGATCGAGCGGTAGCTCCGACCCGGCGGAACGGCGCCCGGCCCGGGCTAGACTAGGACCGATGCCGGCCACCATCCTCGTGGGCACCCAGTGGGGTGACGAGGGGAAGGGGAAGGCCACCGACCTCCTGGCGGACCAGATGGATCTGGTGGTCCGGTATCAGGGCGGGAACAACGCCGGCCACACGGTCCGGGCCGGCGGCCAGACGCTCAAGCTCCACCTGGTCCCCTCGGGCATCCTGTACCCCCACATCGTCCCGGTCATCGCCGACGGGGTGGTCGTCGATCCGGGGGTCCTCCTCGAGGAGATGGACGAGCTCACCGGCCGGGGGATCGACACCTCTCGCCTGCTGATCTCCGCCAACGCCCACCTGATCATGCCGTACCACCTCGAGCTCGACCGGGTGACCGAGCGGTACCTGGGCAAGCTCCAGCTCGGGACGACCAGGCGCGGCATCGGGCCGGCATACGCGGACAAGGCCGCCCGGATCGGCCTCCGGGTGCAGGACCTCACCGACGAGAAGATCTTCCGCCAGAAGCTCGAGGTGGTCCTGAAGGAGAAAAACGCCATCCTGGCCAAGGTGTACAACCGGCTGCCGCTGGACTCCGAGGAGATCGTCCGCGACTACATGGAGTACGGGGAGCGCCTGGGCTCGCACGTGGCCGATACTTCGGCGGTGCTTCACCGAGCCCTTCGGGAGGGCAAGCGCCTGCTGCTGGAGGGCGCGCAGGGGACGCTGCTTGACCTGGACCACGGAACCTATCCGTTCGTCACCTCGTCGAACCCGGTGGCCGGGGGCGCCCTGGTGGGGGCGGGGCTCGGTCCGAAGGAGGTCCACCGGGTCATCGGGGTGACCAAGGCGTACGTGACCCGCGTCGGCTCGGGGCCGTTCCCCACCGAGGACGACGGCGAGGCCGGCGCCCTGATGCAGGCGCGGGGCCAGGAGTTCGGCACCACCACCGGCCGCCGGCGGCGGTGTGGCTGGTTCGACGCGGTGTTGCTCCGGTACGCGTCTCGGGTGAACGGGCTGACCGAGCTGTTCCTGACCAAGCTCGACGTGCTGTCCGGGCTTTCCTCGGTGAAGGTGTGCGTGGCCTACCGGTACGAGGGTGAGGTCTACGAGGACGTCCCGCCCCACCAGTCGATCGTCCATAAGGCCCAGCCCGTGTACGAGGGCCTGGAGGGCTGGCCGGAGGAGCTCTCGGAGGCTCGTGGCCCCGACGAGCTTCCCCCGGCCGCCCGCAAGTACGTGGAGCGCCTGGCCGACCTGGGCGGCGTCCCCGTTCGATCCGTCTCGGTGGGCCCCTCCCGCGAGCAGACCGTGGAGGTCTCGCCCTAGCCGTGCGCGTGCTGGTGGTCGGTGGGGGAGGGCGGGAGCACGCCCTGGCCGCCTCGCTGGCCCGAAGCCCCACGGTCGATGCGCTGTTTGCGGCCCCCGGCAACGCGGGGATCGAGGAGGTGGCCACGTGCGTCCCCGTTGAGGCCACGGATCTCCGCGGCCTGGTCGCGCTCGTCGAGCGGGAGTCGATCGAGCTCACGGTGGTCGGTCCGGAGGCGCCGCTGGTGGCCGGGCTCGTCGACGAGCTCGAGGCCCGGGGGCACCGGGTCTTCGGCCCGACCGCCGCGGGCGCCCGCATCGAGGCGTCGAAGGTGTGGGCCAAGGAGCTGATGCTCCGCCGCGGCATCCCCACCGGCCGGGCCGAGGTCGCCGGCGACGTCACCCGCGCCGTCATGCTCCTCGACGCGTTCGATCCCCCCTACGTGATCAAGGCCGACGGCCTGGCCGCGGGGAAGGGCGTCGTGGTCACGCCCGACCGCGACGTGGCCGTCCGGGCCCTCCAGGCCATGCTGGTCGACAGGGCCTTCGGATCCGCCGGCGACCGCATCCTGATCGAGGAGCACCTCCGGGGCCGGGAGATCTCGGTCCTGGCCCTCACCGACGGCGAGACCGTGCTGCCGCTGGAGCCTGCCCGGGACTTCAAGCGGGCCCTCGACGGTGACCGCGGCCCGAACACCGGAGGCATGGGGGCCCACTCGCCGGTCCCCTTCGTCGACGAGAGCACGCGGAGGAGGATCGCCGCGGAGATCCTCGAGCCCACGATCCGGGCCCTGGCCGAGGACGGCGTCCCCTACCGGGGGGTCCTGTACGCCGGGCTGATGCTGACCGAGGAGGGACCCAGGGTCCTGGAGTTCAACGCCCGGTTCGGGGACCCCGAGGCCCAGGCGGTGCTCCCTCGGCTCGACTCCGATCCGGTGGAGCCGATATTGGCCTGCCTCGAAGGAGGACTGAGAGAGGCCAAGGCGGCATGGACCCCCGACGCGTGTGTGACCGTGGTCCTGGCCTCCGGCGGCTATCCGGGCGAGTACGCCACCGGCCTCCCCATCGAGGGGCTGGATGCGGCCGGAAAGATCGACAGGGTCGCCGTGTTCCACGCGGGGACGGCTCGGCGGGACGGTAGAGTGGTCACCGCAGGTGGGAGGGTGCTGGCCGTGAGCGCGCTGGGGAAGGACGTGGCCGAGGCGCGGGCCCGCGCGTACGAGGCGGCGTCCGTGGTCTCCTTCGAGGGCGCGCACCGCCGCGACGACATCGCCCTGGAGGCCGCCGGTGGCTGAGCCCGTGGTGGGGATCCTGGTCGGCTCGGCCTCCGATGTCCCCGTCCTCCAGCAGGCCACCGCCATCCTGGAGCGCCTGGGGATCCCCCACGAGATCAACGTCATGTCGGCCCACCGGACCCCGGATCTCGTCGACGAGTACGCCCGGACCGCCGAGGACCGCGGCCTGGTGGCCATCATCTGCGGGGCGGGACGAGCGGCCCACCTGGCCGGAGCGGTGGCGGCGCGGACCGTGCTCCCGGTGATCGGGGTGCCCGTGGGCGCCGATCAGCTCGGTGGGGCGGACGCCCTGTACTCGACCGTTCAGATGCCCCGGGGGGTGCCCGTGGCCACCGTGGGGATCGACGGCGCGGTCAACGCCGCCCTGCTCGCGGTGCAGATCCTGGCGGTCCGCGACGCCGACGTGCGGAAGAAGCTGCACGAGTTCAAGGAGTCGCTGGCCGAGGGCTTCAAGCTGTGAGGGGATCGTGATCCCGCGCTACACCCTTCCCGAGATGGGCGCGGTGTGGGCGGAGGAGACGAAGCTCGGCCACTGGCTCCGGATCGAGGTGCTGGCCTGCGAGGCATGGGCCGAGCTCGGCCGGATCCCCCCGGAGGAGCTCGAGGCGATCCGTGCTCGAGCCTCGGTGGACCCCGCCCGTGTCGCGGAGATCGAGGCCACTACCCATCACGACGTGGCCGCGTTCGTCGAGGCCGTGTCTGAGACCGTGGGCCCGGCCGGCCGGTGGATCCATTTCGGCATGACCTCCAGCGACCTGCTCGACACGGCCCTGGCCCTTCAGCTCCGGGACGCCGCGGATCTGCTCCTCTTGAAGCTGGAGCGGCTCCTGGCCGTGGTGAAGGACCGAGCGCTGGAGCATCGGGGCACGCTGTGCGTGGCCCGGACCCACGGAGTGCACGCCGAGCCGACCACGTTCGGCCACAAGCTCGCGGTGTGGGCTTTCGAGCTGGCTCGGGACCGTGATCGCCTCCGGCGGGCCCGGGAGGCGGTCGGCGTGGGCAAGGTGAGCGGCGTGGTCGGCACGTACGCGGCCGTCGACCCGTTCGTCGAGGAGCACGTGTGCCGGGAGCTCGCGCTCCAGCCGGCCGAGGCCGCCACCCAGGTCATCCAACGAGACCGCCACGCCGAGTTCGTGGGAGCGCTGGCCATCACCGCGGCCACGCTGGAGAAGATCGCACTCGAGCTCCGTCATCTGGCCCGCACCGAGGTGCGCGAGGTCGAGGAGCCGTTCGAGGCCGGTCAGAAGGGATCCAGCGCTATGCCGCACAAGCGGAACCCGGTGCTGTGCGAGCGGATCACCGGGCTGGCCCGGTTGGTCCGGGCGAACCTCCAGGCCGCCCTGGCGGACGTGGCCCTGTGGCACGAGCGGGACATCTCCCACTCCTCCGTCGAACGGGTGATCCTTCCCGACTCGACCATCGCCCTGGACTACATGCTTCACCTGGCCGGGCACGTCGTCGAGCATCTCCGGGTCTTCCCGGACCGGATGCGGGCGAACCTCGAGGCCGGCGGCGGCCTGGCGTTCTCCCAGCGGGTCCTGCTGGCCCTGATCGAAGGGGGGATGGGACGGGGGGAGGCCTACCGCCTGGTGCAGGAGGCCGCCGCGGCATCCTGGGACCGGGATGCGGACTTCCGGGAGGAGGTCCGGGCCCGGACCGACCTGTCGGACGACCGGGTGGCCGGCCTGTTCGAGCCCCGCCTGGAGCGCCTCGACGGGGTGTTCGCCCGGCTGGAGAAGCTGGAGTTGTCGTGAGCGTGCTGGCGGAGCTCCACGCCCGGGGCAAGGTCCGGGACATCTACCAGGTTGACCCGGAGCACCTCCTGATGGTCACCAGCGACCGGATCTCCGCGTTCGACGTGGTCCTGCCGACGCCGATCCCGGACAAGGGCCGGGTGCTGACCGGCCTGTCGCTGTTCTGGTTCGAGCAGACCTCGGATCTCGTGCCGAACCACCTGGTCACGGCCGACGTTGACACGTTCCCGACACCGTTCGCCGAGCATCGGGACGAGCTGGCGGGGCGGTCGATGCTGGTGCGCCGGGCCGAGATGATCCCGATCGAGTGCGTGGCCCGCGGCTACCTGTCCGGCTCGGGGTGGAAGGAGTACCGGTCGTCGGGGACGGTGTGCGGCATCCGGCTGCCGGCCGGGCTCGAAGAGTCCGACCGCCTGCCCGAGCCGATCTTCACCCCGGCCACCAAGGCCGAGACCGGCCACGACGAGAACATCTCCCTGGAGCGCGCCGGGGAGCTCGTGGGAGAGGGCCTGGCCCAGCGCCTGAAGGAGCTCACGCTCTCGCTCTACGATCTCGGGGCGCGGCTGGCGGCCGACCGTGGCGTGCTGCTGGCCGATACGAAGTTCGAGTTCGGGTTCTCGGGTGGCGAGATCGCGCTGTGCGACGAAGTCATGACCCCCGACTCCTCGCGGTTCTGGCCGGCCGATGCCTACCATCCGGGCGGCGCGCAGCCGTCGTTCGACAAGCAGTACGTGCGGGACTGGCTCGACGACAGCGGGTGGGATCACGAGCCCCCCGCGCCGCAACTTCCCCCCGGCATCGTGGCACAGACTTCCGAGCGCTATCAGGAGGCCTACGAGCGCATCACTGGCGAGCCCTTCGGCGCGTACCTCCGGAGGACGTGCGGCCCGTGAAGCGACGGTTCGAGGTCGTGGTGATGCTGAAGACCGGGATGGCCGATCCGCAGGGCAAGGCCGTCCAGGATGCCCTGCCCACGATGGGGTGGAGGGGGGTGACGGACGTCCGGGTCGGCAAGCACGTCGAGCTCACCATCGACGCCGAATCCGAGGACGCCGCCCGGGCTCTGGTCGGCGAGATCGCCGGCCGTCTGCTGTCGAACCCCGTGATCGAGGACTACCGGATCCTGTCGGTGGAGGACGTCCCGTGACCGGGCCGCGTGTCGCGGTGATCGGGTTCCCCGGCTCGCTGGACGATCGGGACGCGCTCCGGGCCATCGGGCTGATGGGGGGAGAGCCGGTGCCCGTGTGGCACGCGGACGCCGACCTTGGGGGCGCTGACGCCGTCATCCTCCCCGGCGGGTTCTCCTACGGCGACCACCTCCGGGCGGGGGCCATCGCCCGGTTCGCGCCGGTGATGGCGGCCGTCGGGGACCACGCCGAGCGCGGAGGCCCGGTGCTGGGGATCTGCAACGGGTTCCAGATCCTGTGCGAGGCGGGCCTGCTCCCGGGAGCCCTGACCCGCAACGCCGGACTGAGCTTCGTGTGCCGGCGGATCCACGTGCGGTGCGAGGCCGAGGGCACGGCGTTCACCTCGGGCGTCGAGCCGGGCGAGATCCTGGAGGTGCCGATCAAGCACGGCGAGGGGCGGTTCGTGGCGGACGAGGAGACCCTGGCCCGGATCGAGGGCGAGGGCCGGGTGGTGTTCCGGTACTGCTCCCCGAGCGGCGAGGTGGGGGACCGGTGGAACCCGAACGGGGCCACGAACCACATCGCCGGCGTGGCCAACGACCGGGGGAACGTCGTCGGGCTCATGCCGCACCCGGAGCACGCCGTGGACCCGGACGTGGGGCCGACGGGCGGTCAGCCGCTGTTCGACTCGCTCCTGCACTCGGTCCTGGCGCGGGTGTGATGTCGGAGGAGCTCCTCCACCGGACCCTGGGGCTCACCGACGCAGAGCACGGCCGGGTCGTCGAGACGCTCGGCCGCGAACCTACCCGGGCCGAGCTGACGATGTACGCGGCGATGTGGTCCGAGCACTGCTCCTACAAGTCGAGCCGAGTGCACCTGCGGGAGCTGCCCACGGAGGGACCGCACATCCTGGTCGGGCCCGGCGAGGACGCGGGCGTGGTGGACCTGGGGGACGGGCAGGCGTGCGTGTTCAAGATCGAATCCCACTCGCACCCCTCGGCCATCGAGCCGTATCAGGGCGCGGCCACCGGCGTGGGCGGGATCGTTCGGGACGTGCTGTCGATGGGAGCGCGGCCGATCGCGCTGCTCGATTCCCTCCGGTTCGGGCCGCTCGAGGACGAGCGGAACCGGTGGCTGTTCTCGCGGGTGGTGGCCGGGATCGGAGGCTATGGGAACTGCATCGGCGTCCCCACGGTCGGGGGAGAGGTGCGGTTCGCCCCGGCCCACGGCCCCAACCCCACGGTCAACGCGATGTGCGTCGGGCTCGCCCCGGCCGACCGTCTGATCCGGGCCGCCGCGGAGGGCCCGGGCAACCTCCTGGTGCTGGTCGGCTCGCGCACCGGACGTGACGGGATCGGCGGTGTGTCGGTCCTGGCCTCTCGGACGCTCGGGGTCGGGAACGATGCGCATCGGCCCAGCGTGCAGATCGCCGATCCCTTCGCCGAGAAGCTGCTGATCGAGGCCTGCCTCGAGCTCGTCGAGGCAGGCGTGCTGGTGGGGCTGCAGGACCTCGGCGGAGCGGGACTCACCTGCGCGGTGTCGGAGTCGGCAGCTCGGGCCGGGACGGGGGCCGAGCTCGACCTGGACACTGTCCCGCTGCGCGAGGTGGGCATGGAGCCCTTCGAGATCCTCACCAGCGAGTCCCAGGAGCGGATGCTGGCCATCGTGGCGCCCGATGACCTTCCGGCCGTCCGCGAGGTGTGCGAACGATGGGGTCTGGAGTCCGCGGTGGTCGGCCGGGACACGGCCGACGGCATGGTCCGGGCCCGGCTCGATGGCACGCTCGTGGCCGAGGTCCCGGCCCGGTCGCTGGCCGTCGACGGCCCCGTTGAGCGCCGGCCCATGGCGCCGCCCGAGGATCTCGACGACCTCGTCGGGGACGACCCCACGTTCGCGTCCCCGAGCGTCGAGGCGGGCCAGGCCCTGCTGCGACTCCTCGGCTCCCCGAACGTGGCCTCGAAGCGCTGGGTGTGGGAGCAGTACGACTCCGTGGTGCAGGGCAACACGCTGGAGGGCCCCGGGGGTGAGGCCGCGGTGATCCGCCTGGAGGGATCGCTCCGGGCCATCGCGCTGTCGACCGATGGGAACGGACGCTACGCGCGTCTCGATCCCTACCTCGGCGGGGCGCACGCGGTGGCAGAGGCGGCCCGGAACGTGGCCTGTGTGGGAGCCCGCCCGCTGGCCATCACCAACTGCCTGAACTTCGGGAACCCCGAGCGGCCGGAGGTGATGTGGGCGTTCCGAGAGGTCGTCCGGGGCATGGCCGACGCCTGCCGGGCCCTGGGCACCCCAGTGACGGGCGGCAACGTGTCCTTCTACAACGAGACCGACGCCTCCGCCGTGCCGCCGACCCCGATCGTGGGGATGCTCGGCCTCCTTCAGGACCACCGGCTGCGGGTCGGGTCGGCGTTCCGTCCGGGCTCGGCCATCTACGTGCTCGGGGAAACCTTCGCCGAGCTCGGCGCGTCGGAATACGCGGAGACGATCCTCGGCACCGTGAGCGGACGTCCGCCCGGCCTCGACCTCGAACGAGAGGCGGCGCTGGTGGCGCTGCTGGTCGAGGCCGCCGGCCGGGATCTCCTGGCCGGGGCGCGCGACTGCTCCGACGGAGGACTGGGGGTGGCCCTGGCCGAATCGGCCATCGCCGGCGACTGCGGGTTCGCGGTGGGGATCCCCGATGACCTCCCACCGCACGTCTCGCTCTTCTCCGAGTCCGCGTCCCGGGCGCTCGTGTGGATTGACCCGTCCCGGGCCGCGGATCTCGAGTCGCTGGCCATCGAGCGCCGGATGCCGTTCGCCCGCCTGGGGGAGACCGGGGGCCCCCGCATGGTGTTCGGTGAGGAGCTCGAGGTGGCCGTGGGCGAGGCCCGGGAGGTCTACGAGTCGGCCATCCCCGATCTCGTCGAGCTTCGGCGGGCCGCGGGGTAGCCGGTGGTACCATCCGAGCGAGTGAGTGGGGAAGGCCCGCGGGAAGCATGCGGCCTCTTCGGGGTGTGGGCCCCGGGAGAGGACGTCGCCAGGCTCACCTACTTCGGTCTCTACGCCCTCCAACACCGCGGCCAGGAGTCGGCCGGCATCGCCGTCTCCGACGGACACAACATCCTGGTCTACCGGGAGCTCGGCCTGGTCTCCCAGGTGTTCGACGAGCGGACGCTGGCCACGCTCCAGGGAGACCTGGCCATGGGGCACAACCGGTACTCGACCACGGGCTCCGCGACCTGGGAGAACGCCCAGCCGTCGTTCAAGACCGACGGCAGCCACGGCCTGGCCCTGGGACACAACGGGAACCTGGTCAACACCGGTGAGCTGGCCGTGCGGGTGGGGCGCCGAGGCCCGGCCACCACGGACTCGGACCTCGTGTCCACGCTCCTGGCGAACGAGGGGACCGACCTGGAGACGGCCGCGCTCCGGGTGCTGCCGACGCTCCGGGGCGCCTTCTCCTTCGTGCTGATGGACGAGCGGACGGTGTACGGGGCCCGCGATCCCCACGGCCTCCGTCCCCTGGCCGTGGGTCGGCTGGGCGATGACGGGTGGGTGCTGGCCTCGGAGACCGCGGCGCTGGACATCGTGGGAGCCGAGTACGTCCGTGAGGTCGAGCCCGGCGAGCTGGTCATGCTGGACGAACGGGGCATTCGCTCGGCTCGGTACGCGGAGAGCCCCCGCCCCGCGCTGTGCCTGTTCGAGTTCGTCTACCTGGCCAGGGCCGACTCGCGACTGTACGGGCGGACCGTGCATCAGGCCCGCCGAGCGATGGGCCGCCATCTGGCCCGGCAGGCCCCGGTCAAGGCCGACCTGGTGATCCCCATCCCGGACACGGGGCACTCGGCCGCCGCGGGGTTCGCCGAGGAGATCCGCATCCCGTACGGCGAGGGCCTGATCAAGAATCGCTACGTCCACCGCACGTTCATCGAGCCGACCCCGAGCCTGCGCCAGCGAGGGGTGCGGCTGAAGCTCAACCCCCTGGCCGACTCCATCCGGGGGAGGAGGCTCGCGGTGGTCGACGACTCGATCGTCCGGGGCACCACCACCCGGCAGATCGTGCAGATGCTGCGTGACGCCGGCGCCCGCGAGGTCCACATGCGGATCACCAGCCCGCCGATCCGGTGGCCCTGCTACTACGGGATCGACATGTCGACCCGGGAGGAGCTGGTGGCGGCCGGCATGTCGGTGGACGAGATCCGTGCGTTCATCGGCGCCGACTCGCTGGCCTACCTGGAGCTGCCCGCACTGGTGGAGGCCACGGGTGCGCCGTCCGACACCTTCTGTCGGGCATGCTTCGACGGTGAGTACCCGATCCCCGTCCCGCAGCGGGCACCCTCGAAGCACCTGCTCGAGCGGGAGTAGACCGTGACCGGCGCCTATCGGCGTGCCGGCGTGGATCTGGATGCTGCCGCCGAGGCGGTGGCCAGGATCGGCGAGCTCGGGGGCTCCGCCACCCGGCCCGAGGTGGTGGAGGGCGTGGGCGGGTTCGCGGGCCTGTTCCGTCTCGACGGGGGCCGGCTGCTGGCGGCGGCCACCGACGGCGTGGGCACCAAGGTCGACCTGGCCCGTCGGGCCGGGCGGCTCGACACGGTCGGCATCGACCTGGTGGCCATGTGTGCGGACGACGTGGTGTGCACCGGCGCCGAGCCGCTGTTCTTCCTCGACTACGTGGTCCTGGAGCGCCTGGTTCCCGAACAGGTCGCCGCGCTGGTGGCCGGGGTGGCCGATGGCTGCCGCCGGGCCGGATGCGCCCTCCTCGGGGGCGAGACCGCGGAGCACCCCGGGCACTGGGGCCGGGGCCAGTTCGACCTGGCCGGGTTCTGCGTGGGGGTCGTCGATGAGGACGCCCTGCTCGGCCCGCACCGGGTGCGTCCCGGCGACGTCCTGGTCGGCCTGCGTTCCTCGGGACTGCACGCGAACGGATACAGCCTGGTCCGGCGGATGGTCGACGAGGCCGGGCTCGACCTGGGGTCCACGCCCCCGGGCCTATCACGGCCCCTGGGGGAGGAGCTGCTGGAGCCGACGCTCGTCTACGCGCCGGCGGTGGTGGAAGCGGCGCGCCGGGGGCTGGTGCACGCCGCCGCTCACGTGACCGGCGGAGGCCTGATCGAGAACGTGCCTCGGGCCCTGCCGGAGGGCCTCGGTGCGCTGTTCGACCGGGCCTCGTGGCGTCCCCACGAGGTCTTTGGATTCGTGCACCGGAATGCCGATGTCCCTGAGGATGAGATGTTCCGGACCTTCAACATGGGCCTAGGGATGGTCCTGGTGACCTCGCCCCGGCACGCCCGCGAGATCGTGACGCTCGTGGCCGGCCACGGGTTCGACGCCGCGGAGGTCGGCCGGGTGACCGACGAGCCGGGGGTCCTGCTCCGATGAGCTCCCCCCGTTCGGTCGTCACCCGGAGCGAGGTCACCACCCCCGAGCTCGAGGACGTCCAGAGCCGGCGGCGCCAACTCTTCCGGCTCCTCCTGCTGGTGCTCGTGCTCGTCGGCGCCGGCGTCGTCCTGCTGTCGATCGCGGAGCGCCTCCTGGGCCAGGAGCCGCCCGCGTGGCTCTCTCCGGACGTCCTGCGGGTGGCCTTCGTGGTGCTGTCGGTGGTCTTCGCCCTGTACGTCCGGGAGAAGGAGCGCGCCCTCGAGCTTATCGAGCGAGCCCTGATCGAGGAGCGCGTCCTGTCCACGGCGCTGGCGAACCGCGTGGCCGAGCTCACGGCGATCTCCCAGGCCGGCCGGGCGGTCGCCTCGACGCTGTCCCTGGAGGACGTGCTCCAGCTGATCCTTCGGTCAGCCCAGGATCTCCTGGGAGCCACGGAGGGTTCCGTGATGCTGTTCGACGAGGAGAAGACGGCCCTCCGTATCGCCGCGTCGGTGGGGCTCTCTCAGAAGGCCGCCAGGCAGAGCATCCCGGTCGGTGAGGGCGTGGCGGGATGGGTGGCGGAGTTCCGCGAGGCCATGATTCTTCGGGGCGACGTCTCGGACCCGAGGTTCCGGCGGTTCGTGCCGAAGGACCGCGCGGTGCGCTCGGCGATGTCGTCGCCCCTGTACGCTCGATCGGAGCCGGTGGGGGTGCTGAACGTCAGCGTGTCCGAGGGGGTGCGGGAGTACACGGAGCACGACCTCCGGGCCCTGACGGTGTTCGCGGAGCATGCGGCCATCGCCATCGCCAACGCCCGCCTGTTCGAGCGGGAGCGCCAGTCCTCGGAGCGCCTGGCCGAGGTGGACGCCCAGCGCCGGGAGTTCCTGGCGGTGGTGACCCACGACCTGAAGTCACCGCTCACGTCGATCATGGGATACATCCGCCTGCTGAAGCAGCTCGGGGAGAACGCCACGGTCGAGCAGGCCCGGGAGTTCAACCGGGTGATCGAGAAGCAGGCGGAGCGGATGCTCGACATGATCGAGCAGCTCCTGATGGCCACGAGCCTGGAGGAGGGGGCCAGGATCCTGTCCCGGGAGCGCCTGGAGCTGAGGGCCATCGTCGGCGAGGAGGTGGCGGCGTTCGCCGGCGTCCTGGGCGACCGCGTCATCGACATGCGGATCCCGGAGGACCTCCCGGCCGTGTACGGGGACCGCAGCGCGATCGAGCACATCCTGGCCAACCTCCTCGACAACGCCGTGAAGTACTCGCCCGACGGGACGGCCATCGAGGTCGACGCGGAGGCCGCGCCGGAGGAGATCAGGGTCAGCGTGACCAATCGAGGACGCGGCATCCCCGAGGAGGTCCTGCCGACGGTCTTCGAGCGCTACCGCCGCGGTGATGGATCGGCGAGCGAGGGGAGCGTGGGCCTCGGCCTGTTCATCGTTCGCAGCCTCACCCACGGCCACGGCGGCAGGGTATGGGCGGAGAACCGTGAGGGCGGCGGGACCCGGGTCTCGTTCACCCTGCCCGTCCGGCGAGGGGCGGAGCGGGCAGGCGGGGCCTAGCCGGGGCGGGGCACCACTGGACGGCCGTGGCGCACGCCCTTGGCGGGCACCCGCACCAGGCGTCCGTGACGATCCTCCACCATGAAGGTCTGCGCCGCCTCGTCGAACCAGCGGAGGACCCCCACGACCTCGTTGACGTAGCCGTTGGGGAGTTCGTACTGGAACGTGACCCGCTGGCCCACGTGCTCCGGCGTGACCAGGTTCCTGCGCCGCATCGGCCTCACCGTACCGCAGGCGCGGGCACCCGGCTGACCGTCCCGGCGGGTGGCGCCGGGAACGCTTCGGGATGGATGGCCCAGGCCAGGGCCTCCAACCCGTCGACCAGCCGGGGGCCGGGC
>JBOGWD010000372.1:0-5428 GCA_050693275.1 Actinomycetota bacterium
GGCGTCCAGTGCCAGGGCGGGGTGACAGCACGTGAAGATCAGCCGAAGTCGGTCGTCGGGGATCGTCGTCGGGCTCCTCGGTTCCTCCGGGATCGCTCTGAGCGCCTCGAGGCGTTCCAGCGCGTCCCGCTTCTGGGCCAGGCGCCGTTCCCGGCGGATCCGGTCGATGGCCCGGTTCCGGGCCGTGGTGGTGATCCACGCGCCGGGATTGTCGGGGAGCCCGTCGCGAGGCCAACGTTCCAGCGCGACCACGAACGCCTCCTGGACGGCCTCCTCGGCCAGGTCGAAGTCGCCCAGCACCCGGATGAGCGTCGCCACCGCCCGGCCCGACTCCTCGCGGAACAGGCGGGTGGCAACGCTCCGGGCGTTGGCCTCGGCTATCCCTCCGGCGGGTAGTCGATCACCGGACGAACGTCGATCGCGCCGGTCGCCGCCGCGGGGACTTTCGCCGCCCACTCGATGGCCTCGTCCTCGTCTCTGGCTTCGATGACGTAGAAGCCTCCGAGCTGCTCCTTCGTCTCCGCGAAGGGGCCGTCGGTGGCATCAACCTTGTCCTTCCGCACCCGGACCGTCTTGGCGGTGTCGGCCGGCTTCACGCCCTCTCCGGCCACGAAGGCGCCCCGAGAACGCATCTCGTCGGTGAGGTCCTGGTAGGCCTGGTACTGCTTCTGCATGTCCTCCGGGCTGGCCTGGGCCCAGGTGGACTGATCCTCCCACAGGGTCAGCAGGAACTTGGCCACGATCGTCTCCTCACTCCCCTCACTGCGGGGGCTCGAACTCCTGGACCGGGCGAACCTCGATCGTGCCGAACTTCGACCCCGGGCACTTCGCCGCCCACTCGACGGCCTGGGCCTCGTCCTTGGCCTCGATCAGGTAGAACCCGCCGAGCTGCTCCTTGGTCTCCGCGAACGGACCGTCGCTCACCGACACCTTCCCGTCCGCCATCCGGACCGACTTGCCGGTGGTCGTCGGCTGGAGCGCCTCGCCGGCGAGCTTCGCGCCGGCCTTCTGGAGCTCGCCCTCGTAGCCCCACCACTCGGCCATGACGGCGTCGATCGTCTCCTGCGGCGCGTCCGCAAGCCCAGACTCCTCGCCGTAGATGAGGATGGCGTACTTCATCCGACCTCCTTCCCTCTCGGCGGCGCCGCTCGCCGCCCTTCACCAATACGACGAACGGCCCGGCCTGGATTCGACACCTAACGCTGCGGCGGACCGGGGCCCACCGGCCGGACCTCGATCGCCCCGAACGGCGCGCTGGGGATCTTCGCGGCGATCTGGATGGCCTGGTCGAGGTCCGCCGCCTCCACGATGTAGAACCCCGCCAGCTGCTCCTTGGTCTCCGCGAACGGGCCGTCCGTGGTGACCACGTCTCCGCCGGGCCCACCCTCCACCCGGACGGTGGTGGCCGTGTCGATCGCCTGGAGCTCCTCGCCCCCGGCGATCTGGCCGGCGAACTCCTCCGAGAACTTCCCGTAGAGCTCGTACATCTGCTCGATGGCCTCCGGGGGGGCCTGCCCCCTGGCCGACTCGTCCGTATAGATCAGCAGCGCGTACTTCATCCCCGACCTCCCGTTCCGGCGGCGCACGTCGCCACCTCCACCCTAGCGACGAACGGGCGGAGGCCATATCGACCAGCAGAGCACGCACGAGTCCTTGCACCGCTGCGGGCGGCCGGTTAGGTTTCGCCCCGAGTCCGGACGAGGGGAGGACGGGAATGTCGTTCGACACGCTCGGTGATCTGAACTGGCTGGCAGTGCTGGTGGCCACGCTGGCCTACTTCTTCCTCGGAGCGATCTGGTACGCGCAGGTGGCGTTCGGGAAGGCGTGGATGAAGGCCGGCGGGATCACCATCCAGGAGGACCAGCGGCCCGGACCGACCTTCTACATCGTCCCACTGATCTCGAACTTTCTGCTGGTGCTGGCCACGGCCATGATCGCCCTGTCGACGGGATCGACGACGGTGGGCGACGCCATCGTCCTGGGCCTGGTGGTGGGCATCGGCTACGCAGCCTCCCTGAGCCTCCTCGGCTCGCTCTTCGGGAACAATCCCCAGCCGGGCGTCTTCTTCCTCATCACCGCCGGCTATCACCTCGTGGGGCTGGTCATCGCGGCCCTGATCCTGACCCTCTGGGACTAGGCCAGCCCGCCCAGCAGGGCCACCATCTCCAGGTCCTGGTGAGCGAGGGCCTGGAGCATGACCCGCTCCACCCCAGCCCCCTCGAGCTCCCGGAGGCGCTCCCGGGCTTCGTCCACCGTGCCCAGGACCCAGGTGTCGGCCCGCTCGCCCAGGAACGCCTCCGGGTCCCCGCCTTCACGGGTGGTGGCCATCACGGCCCGGGCCCGCTCCAGGACCTGGCCCCGGTCCTCGCCGATCACGCACCCCGTCATCAGCGAGAACCGAAGCGTGGCCGGGTCCCGGTCCTCGCCCTCCCATGCCTCCTCCACGGCCGCCCGGCGACGGGCGCACTCGTCGGCCGTGGCGGAGATCGTGTTGTACTCATCGGCCCACCGAGCGGCCATCGCCGCGCTCCGGGGTCCCGCCCTACCGCCCACGATCAGCGGCGGGTGCGGCTCCTGGACAGGCCGCGGCAGCGAGTGGAGGTCACGAAGGCGGTAGTGCCGTCCCTCGAACGTGAAGGGCGCCTCGCTCCACGAGCGGTGAACGATCTCCAGCTGCTCGGCCAGGAGCTCCATCCTCGTCTGGTCCTCGGGATAGTCGAACCCGTAGGCCCGGTGCTCCGGCACGTGCCAGCCGGCGCCCATCCCGAGCTCGACCCGGCCACCGGAGATGTGGTCGACGGTGGCCACCTGCTTGGCCAGCACCGAGGGGTGCCTGAACGTCACCGGGGACACCAGCGTGCCGAGCCGGATCCGGTCGGTGATCGCGGCGAGCCCGGCCAGGGTGGCCCACGCGTCGAGGGAGCCTCGGGCGGGGTCGGTGAACACCGACAGATAGTGGTCGGAGCGGAACAGCCCCTCCAGGCCGTGCTCCTCACAGGCCCGGGCCAGGGCCACCCACTGCTCCCAGGTGACGTCCTCCTGCCCCTCGACCATCAGGCAGATCCGCACGAGGTCAACCTACCCGGGCCGTGAGCGTCCTGGGCTCTTCAGCCTCGTGAGGTCGGGACGATCTGGGCCGCCCCGCCGCTCGGCGTGAGGACCGACTCGTGCCCGTCCTCCCACCGGATGCGGTAGCGGACACCGATCTCGCCCTCGATCACCTCGAGGATCTCGCCCTCCCGGGAAGGAGACCCCACCGTCTCGGACTCGATGACGATCCGATCGCCAACCTTGCCGGACATGGTCCTGTAGGTCTAACCCTTCGCGATCGGCGAGGCAACCCAGCTCAAGAGGGTCGAGGCGCCGGGCCGCCACGTCGGCTGCCGCCAGGGTGTCGATCCCCAGAAAGCGCGGGCAGGAAGGCTGCCGGCAAGCATCGGGCGGGAACCGTCGCCCACTACGGAAGCTCCACCCCAGATGGGATCAGCACCCGGTCGACGACGTGGACGATACCGTTGGAAGCCTGGACGTCGGCTTCGATCACCGTGGCACCATCCATCATCACTCGGTCCTCTTCGATCGTCACCTCGAGCGTTCCGGCGATGGTCTGGACCTCGCCCGGCTCGAAGTCCTCGATGGTTCGGACGCGGTCAACCACGTGATGCTCGATCACCCGGAGCAGATCGAACTCGGCCTGCGGTTCGTGGCTGAACAGGTGGTCGAGCGCGCCCTCCGGGAGCGACTCGAAGGCTTCGTCGGTCGGGGCGAACAGTGTGTTGTTCCAGACCGGAGAGCCGAGGAACATCGGGACGCGCTCGGAGCCTTCCACGAGAAGCATTCTGAGGAAGGTGCTGAAGCGGCCGTCGGCGGCGAGGATCGCGAGTACCCCGTCCTCCGGGCCGGGTATCTCGGTGGGCGTCGGCGTGGGGCCGGCGGGGCTCGGGCTGGGCGACGGGCTCGCTACCGCACCCTCCCCATCGGCACCACCGCCGCAACCCCCCGCCAGCATCGCGAGGATGAGCAGCAGCGGGACGCGCCTCAACACCTCCGCCTCACTATAGGCCGACTCTCCGGCCGTCAAGCGGTAGTTGGGAGGCGCGGTTCTACGGCGGTTCCGCTCATGTGGAGCTCTCCTTTCCCCAACCCAGATACCCCTCGTAGAATCAGCCCGTGGCCAGCGAAGTCCAGGTTGCGCTCATCGCGGCAGGGTCAGCCCTCCTCGGCGGCACTCTCGCTGCCGTTGCCGGGTCCAGAGTCGAGCGGCTGAAATACAAGTCAACGATGATGGAGCAAGCCGAGCTTCGGAAGGTCGACGCGGTACAGCGGTTCGCGGGCGCGGCCACAGCCTGGTTTGAATGGCTGGGGGCAATCAAGACGAACAGGAGACTGACGAGGGCCGAACTGCTCAACGAGAACAACGCCCGAAGCAGGGAACGGCAGCAGGCGTACCGCCATCTCCGGTTGTTCTGCTCAGACGAAATGAACCACTGGCTGAGCACGGTGTACGAGCCCGCCGAGCGCGACCTTCTTGACCACTACGCCTGGCCGATGGTGAACCGCTTGATCGAGGGTCAGGACCCCCCATTCGAAGACCACTCCTTCCCTGACGGAGCGGAGCAGGTTAGACGCCGATACGAGTCAATACTCCGGGAGGAGATGACCGCGCGCTTCCGGGAAGAGGTCACCGACCTGAGAGAGCCATGGCGGCACTGGCGGCCCTTGTCGAGGCGGAGCCGGCCTTCTAGCCGGTAACCGGCTCGAGGATCTCGATACTGCAGGCGGAGGCGTCAAGCCGGGCCCGAGCCCCCAGAGGCAAGGTCGTCATGGCCTCGGAGTGCCCGAAGGGAAACCCCAGAACGGTCGGAACCCCGATGGCCTCGATCCGCGCCAAGACGATCTCAACGTCCGTCCGCCCCCGAGCGGACGCTATGGACTTCGTCGAGAAGATGTCACCGAAGACGACTCCGGCGATCCCGTCGAGCAGTCCCGCGCGAGCCAACTGGGTGAGCATTCGATCGATCCGATAAGGCGGCTCCCCCGACTCGTCAACGACGAGAATGGCCCCATGCGTGTCGGGCTGATCCGGACCCCCGATCGAGGCGGCGAGCATGGACAGATTGCCCCCTATCAGCCAGCCCTCCGCCGCCCCCGGAACAATCGTCCTCGACGGTGTCGGCTTGGGGACCGTTGCCAGCGGACCGGGCTGCGTCTTCCCCATCAGCATCGGCCGCAGGGTCCGATGTTCTGCCTCGACCCTCCAGAGCTCCGGCTCCATCCCCACCATTGGCCCATAGAACGTCACAAGGCGGGCACGATTCAGGAACGCGAGATGGAAGGCTGTGATGTCACTGAAGCCGACGAACGCCTTCGGCTGGCGGGCTGCCAACTCGTAGTCAAAACGGTCGACGATCCGCATGCTTCCGTATCC
>JBOGWD010000373.1:0-2807 GCA_050693275.1 Actinomycetota bacterium
GGGGGCATCAGCCCGGGCGACATCGCCGCGGTGGGAGTGACCAATCAGCGCGAGACCACGGTGGTGTGGGAGAAGAACTCCGGCAAGCCCGTGTACAACGCCATCGTCTGGCAGGACACCCGGACGGACAAGATCTGCAACGAGCTGTCCCAGGATGGTGGCCAGGACCGGTTCCGGCCCAAGACCGGCCTCCCCATCGCCACGTACTTCTCCGGGCCCAAGATCAAGTGGATCCTGGACAACGTGGACGGGGTCAGGGACCGGGCCGAGAACGGTGAGGTGCTGTTCGGCAACATCGACACCTGGTGCATCTGGAACCTCACCGGCGGTCCGGAGGGCGGGGCCCACGTCACCGACGTGACGAACGCCAGCCGGACCATGCTCATGGACCTGGAGACCCAGGACTGGGACGACGAGATCCTGGGGATCTTGGGGATCCCCAGGGCCATGCTGCCGGAGGTCCGGCCGTCCTCGGACGTGTACGGGGAAGCGAAGGGCGATCTGACGGGCATCCCGGTGGCCGGCGACCTGGGCGACCAACAGGCCGCACTGTTCGGCCAGACCTGCTTCGCGGTCGGTGAGGCCAAGAACACCTACGGGACCGGGTGCTTCCTCCTCCTCAACACGGGGACCGAGGCGGTGCCCTCCAAGAGCGGGCTGATCACCGGGGTGGGCTACAAGATCGGCGACCAGCCCACGGTGTTCATGCTGGAGGGTTCCATCGCCATCACCGGCGCGCTGGTCCAGTGGCTCCGGGACAACATCGGCCTGATCAGCCAGTCGCCGGAGATCGAGGACCTGGCCAAGACAGTGGAGGACAACGGCGGCGTGTACTTCGTCCCGGCGTTCTCCGGGCTGTTCGCGCCGTACTGGCGGAACGACGCGCGAGGGGTCATCGCAGGGCTCACCCGGTACGTGAACAAGGGGCACATCGCCCGGGCCGCCCTGGAGGCCACCGCGTGGCAGAGCAGGGAGATCGTCGACGCTATGAACGCCGACTCCGGCGTCGACCTGACCTCCCTCAAGGTCGACGGCGGCATGGTGTACAACGAGCTCATCATGCAGTTCCAGGCCGACGTCCTGGGCGTGCCGGTGATCCGACCCACCGTGGCCGAGACCACCTCGCTGGGGGCGGCCTACGCCGCCGGCCTGGCCGTGGGGTTCTGGAAGGAGGTCGAGGACCTGCGGCAGAACTGGGGCAAGGACAAGGAGTGGACGCCCCAGATGGACGAGGCCGAGCGGGAGAAGGAGTACGGGTTCTGGAAGAAGGCGGTCACCCGGACGTTCGACTGGGTGGAGTAGCCGGCGGAGCCGTACGGGAGGGACAGGGCCGGCGGTCGCCGGCCCTGTCCGCGTCTCAGGGGGCGCGGGTGTCCCAACGGGATCTGCACGCATGACCCAAGGAAGGGCATCCCGTCCACCACTGCCCACCCGAGCACTCGGGTCGACGGGCCTCGCGGTCACCCCGGTCGGGCTGGGGCTCGCCGCCCTCGGTCGTCCCGCCTACATCACCCTCGGCCGGGACGACGATCTCCACTTCGAGCGCACCCCCGACGCCATGGAGCGGCGTTGCCATCGGGTCCTCGACGAGGCCCACGAGGCGGGGGTGCGATACTTCGACGCAGCTCGATCCTACGGCCTGGCCGAGGCGTTTCTCGCCTCGTGGCTCAAGCGGCGGGGACGATCCCTCCAGACCCTGACCATCGGCTCGAAGTGGGGCTACACCTACACCGGCGGATGGCAACTCGACGCCGACGTCCACGAGGTGAAGGATCACTCTCTCCCGACCCTTCGGCGTCAACTGGCCGAGAGCCGCGACCTCCTCGGCAAGCACCTGGACCTGTACCAGATCCACTCGGCCACGCTCGAGAGCGGCGTGCTCGAGGATTCCGGAGTGCTCTCCGAACTGGTGGCCCTTCGCGAGGATGGGCTTCTCGCCGGGCTGACCGTGAGCGGACCGCGCCAGGCAGACGTGATCCGACGGTCTCTCGAAACGGAGGTGGACGGGGTCAACCCGTTCCGGTCCATCCAGGCCACCTGGAACGTGCTGGAGCCTTCCGTCGGGCCCGCCCTGGAAGAGGCGCACCTGGCCGGGTGGGGAGTCATCGTGAAGGAAGCCGTCGCCAACGGGAGGCTGACCCGGCGCGGCACCAAGCGGGAACGCCAGGTGCTGGAGCGGGTGGCCGCAGCACACGGTGTCGGCCTCGACGCCGTGGCCATCGCTGCAGTCGTGGCCCAAGACTGGGTCCACGTCGTGCTGACGGGGGCGGTAACGGTGGAGCAGCTTCGAAGCAACATCTCCGCGCTGAGCGTCAGCCTATCGTCCGCTGAGCTCGAGTCGCTCTCGGCCCTGGCCGAGCCCCCCGACGTGTACTGGAAGAAACGGAGCGCCTTGCCGTGGCGCTGAGGGGGGTCGGCCCCGTCCTGGCGAAGCCAGGCGCCTATCCCTCGTCCTGCCCACGACCGTAGTCGGGGCCGGGCTCCCGCTCCGGGTGATGCTCCTCCTCTTCTTGTCCCTCGGCGAAGTCGCCCCGGTGCTTCTTCTCCGAGTCCTCGGTCTCCTCTTCCTGACCCTGAGCGAAGTCCCCCATCTGCTCCCGCTCCGGGTGATGCTCCTCCTCTTCTTGTCCCTCGGCGAAGTCGCCGCGATGCTCGCGCTCGTCCTTTCCCATGATCGCTCCCCCTTTAGGGCCCGATTCCGATAAGGGCATCGTAGTCCCTCTCGCCCGGGAACGCCGAGCCCGCCCCGACCGCTGTGCGTGATTCGGACGCCGGGTGCGATACTCGGCCACGATGGGGCTCGAGAC
>JBOGWD010000374.1:0-11222 GCA_050693275.1 Actinomycetota bacterium
GCACCGTCATGCCCACGGTGGCCGTCTCGGGATCCGTGAACGTGGCGGTCGGCACCGCCGACAGGTCGGCCCGGACGTCGTGACCGGCCGCGGCCCGGGCGGCGATCCGGCCCTCGTAATCGGCCACATGGGTGAATTGGGCGCCTCCGGCGCAGTCCCCGGCCACGAAGATTCCCTCGGCGATGCGCATCCTGTCATCGGGCGAGGCCTGCCCTCGCTCGTTCAGCCGCACCTCGGCCTCCTCGCACCCGAGATCCCGAAGGTCGGCCGCCCTCCGTCCCACCGCGACCAGCAGCTCGGCGCCCTCCACCACGGTGCCGTCGGACAGGGTCACCCGCCGGCCGGGACCGCCTCGCTTCACGGCCGTGGCCGTCACGTTCGTCCGGATCTCCACGCCCTCCTCGCGGAGCTGGGTGGCCACCAGCTCGGAGCTCTTCGGATGGTCCCGGGGGAGGATCCGATCTGTCCCCTGGATGACTGTGGTCTTCACGCCGAAGCGGGCGTACACCTGGGCCAGCTCGATCCCGACCACGCCCCCGCCGAGGATAACGATGCTCGATGGGAGCTCCCGGAGCGATGTCCCCTCGTTGCTGGTCCAGTACCCGGTCTCCTCCAGGCCGTCGATGCTGGGGACGACCGGGGTGGACCCCACGGCAAGCACCAGGCCTCGAGCCTCCAGGGTTCGGGGGTTCTCCCCGTCGGACCGGACCTCGACCGAGCCCGGGGCGACCACCCGAGCGGTCCCCCTGACGACCTCGGCCCCGTCCGATTCCAGCCCGCGGACGTGGCCGGCGTCGTCCGGGTAGGGGATCCTCTCGCGGGAGATCATCCAGTCTCTCCGGGCCGAGGCCCGGTCCCACGGGTACTCGGCGCCGACGGCCCGGCGGCCCGCCGAGTCCAGGAGGGTCTTGGAGGGCAGGCAGGCCCAGAAGCTGCACAGTCCGCCCACCAGGTCGCGCTCGACGACGGCGACCTTCTCCCCCAGCTGGGCCGACAGGCTGCCGGCAGCCTCGCCGCCGGCCCCCGCCCCTATCACCACCACGTCGTAGCTCACGTCTCCTCCTCGCTTCCGGGTCCCCCTATGGTGCAACGCCGGCTCCCCGCTTGACATCCCCGGTCGTGCGAGGATTGGGCCGTGCAGGAGCAGGCCGTGTGTACGCACGTCCCGGAGGAGCCGGCCGGGCCGAGGGCCGAGGCCTGTGAGCGGTGCGGCGAGACCAGGAACCTCCGGATCTGCGCCGAGTGCGGGCACGTCGGTTGCTGCGAGTCGCTGGGCGCTCACAACACCCTGCACTTCCACGAGAGCGGTCACCCCGTGATCCGATCCGCCCCGGTGGGGAAGGGGTTCACCTGGTGCTACGCCTGCGGCCGGTACCTGTAGCGGGGAGCCGGGGAATGCCGGCCGAGCCAGCCCGGTTGGCCCGACCGAAGGGAGCCGAGTGGCCAAGCAGCGGATGAACACGTGGCAGCGCTGGACCATGTTGGCCGTGGTCCTGGGCTCGGGGATCGTGTTCCTGGACACCTCCGTGGTGAACCTGGCGCTGCCGACGATCGCCGAGGAGCTTCCCCGGGGTGGCCTCGGGAAGCTTGAGGCCCAGTCCTATGTCGCTAACGGGTATTTCCTCACGCTGTCGGCCCTCCTGATCCTGGCCGGAGCCCTGACCGACTATTACGGGCGCCGGCGGATGTTCTCGATCGGGTTGGGCGGGTTCCTGGTCACCTCACTGCTGTGCGCCATCGCCCCCAACATGCAGCTGCTGATCCTGTTCCGGATCCTCCAGGGCGCCACCGGCGCGCTGGTGGTGCCCGGTTCCCTCTCGATCATCACCGCGAGCTTCGAGGGGGAGCAACAGGGCCGGGCCTTCGGGCTGTGGGCGGGGGCTTCGGCTGCCACCACGATCCTGGGCCCATTCGTCGGCGGGGTGTTGGTGGACTCGATCTCCTGGCGGGCGGCCTTCTTCATCAATGTCCCCTTCCTGCTGATCGCTCTGTACGCCATGCGACACGTGCCGGAGTCCCGCGACGAGGAGTCGAGCGGTCGGTTCGACTGGCTCGGGTCGACGGTCGTCGCCGTGGCCGTCGGGGGGCTGGCTTTCGGCACGATCCGCGGCCAGCAGACGAACTGGCAGGGGACCGAGGCGTTCGTGGCGCTGGCCCTTGGGGGCGTCGCCGCCGTGGCGTTCCCGATCCTGATGGTCAAGCGGAGGTATCCGCTGGTCCCGCCCTCCCTGTTCCGGTCACGGAACTTCACGGTCACCAACATCTCCACGTTCGTGATCTACGGCGCGCTGTACGTGTTCATCAGCTTCCAGGGGCTGTTCCTGATCGGGACCCTGGGATACAACGAGCCGGCCGCGGGGATCGCGGGACTCCCAGCCACGTTGTTCCTGGTCCTGTTCTCCACCCGGTTCGGCAAGCTGGCCGCCCGCCACGGCCCGCGGCTGTTCATGGCGGTGGGTCCGGCCATCATGGCGCTCGGCCTCCTGTACCTGGCCAGGTTCCCCGCCGACAGCGAGCCGTGGGTCCTCGGAACCGGCGAGTCCATCCTTCCCCCCGGCGACTACATCGTCGATCTGCTTCCGGGGCTGCTGATCTTCGGCATCGGGTTGATGGTGATGGTGGCGCCGCTCACCACGGCGCTCATGACGTCCGTGCCCAAGCACAACTCCGGCGTGGCGTCCGCGATCAACAACGCCGTCTCCCGGGTCGGCTCCCCGCTGGTCACGGCGCTGATCTTCGTGGCCGTGGTGTCGAGCTTCTACGGGGCCATCCAGGAGCGCGTGCCGGGCGTGGATACCTCCTCGGAGCGGTTCCGGCAGGAGGTGGCCCCGCTCAACGCACCCGAGGAGGGCGCGGCGCCGGAGGTGGTCGCGGCCACCCGAGAGGCCTCCACCGACTCATTCCATCTGGCGATGCTCGTGGCGGCCGGCCTGATGCTGGTGGGGGCGGCGGTCAACGCCCTCGGCATCCAGAACCCCAAGCGGGTGGAGGAGGCTGCGCCGGAACCCGGGGCCGCCCCGGCCCGGGCGGCCGCTCGGGTGGATACGGTGCCCGAGGGTGTCCCCTGCCTGCCCATCGCCCAGCCCACGGCGCTTCCCACGGACCCGAGGATGCACGCCGAGCCCGAGGAGCCCTGACGGCCGCCGGACTCCGCACGGCGCGGGACACTCTCGACCTGCTCGACTGGAAGCGCCGGGTGTTCGCCCTCTATGCGGAGATCCGGGCCACAGCGGATCCGGAGGTCGCCTGGCACCGGTGGCGGGAGGTCCGCCGCGAGCTGATCGCAACGCACCCGCAGTCCCCGATCCGCGATCCGGACGCCCGGGCGGCTTTCGAGGGACCCTGGTACTTCCACCACGACCCGCACGCCAGGGTCGTGGCGCAGGTTGACGAGGCCGAGCCGGAGCGGGTGGTCATCGAGGGGAGCGCGGACGGTCGCTTCGAGATGACCAAGTTCGGGACGGCCCGGTTCGAGCTCCACGGCGAGCGGCAGGCTCTATCGCTCTACTGGGTGGAGGGCTACGGCGGCGGCGTCTTCCTGTCTTTCCGGGACGACACCAGCGGGCGGGAGACCTACGGGGCGTGCCGGTACCTCCTGGACACCGTCAAGGGCGCCGACCTCGGGATGGAGGGAGGGCGCCTGGTCCTCGATTTCAACCTCGCGTACCAGCCGTCGTGCTCCTACGACCCCACGTGGGTGTGCCCCCTGGCACCGCCGGAGAACCGCCTCACGATCGCGGTGCGGGCGGGGGAGCGGCTGGCGCCCTGACCGGCGGAGGGCTCGCCGTGAGGGCGAGCCCTCCGCGTGAAAGAGCGTCCGGGGAGCTAGAGCAGTCCCTCGGCCTCCAGGTGGGCGGTTGCGACCGTGGCGGGATCCTCGCCGTCGATCTCCACCCGGCCGTTCAGCTCGGTGATGTTCTCCGTGGTGAGCGTGGCGCTCACCCCGTTGAGCAGCTCCGTGATCTCGTCGTTCAGCACCTCGGTGCGCACCACCGGGGTGATGTTCTCGGCGTTCTGGAGCTGCTGGTCGTCTTCCAGCACGATCCACCCGTTCTCGCCGATCACGCTGGAGGTCGAGAACAGCAGCCCGACGTCGATGTCCCCGCCTTCCAGCGCCTCCACCGTGAGGGGCCCGCCGACATCGAGGGCCACGAACTCGCCGAACTCGACGCCGTACACCTCCTGGAGCCCCGGGAGGCAGAAGGGCCGGTCGGGACACTCCGGCGGCCCGCCGAGGGTGAGGTCGCCGGCCACCGTGGCCAGGTCGCTGACCGTGGCCAGGTCGTTGGCGCCCGCCGTCTCCGGGGTGACCACGAAGGCGTTGGTGTCGTTCGCCTCCGAGGAATCCAGCAGGGTCTGGCCCCGTTCCTCGAGGAGCGGCTCCAGCGCCGACCGGGCCTCGTCCGGGTCTCCCGACGCCGCGGCGTCCGGGTCCAGGAACAGCAGCAGCGAGCTCAGGTACTCGGGCGCGATGTCGATGTCGCCCGCCTCGATCGCCGGCTGGAGCACCTCACGCGACTCGAGGCCCGTCTGCCGCTCCACCGTGTAGCCGGCGTTCTCCAGGACCTGCGCGTACATCTCCGCCGCGATCTGGTTCTCGGCGAAGGCGACGCCTCCGACGGTAAGGGTGCCTCTGTCCTCACCGCCACCTCCACCGTCCCCTCCCGGCTCATCCTCGGCACACGCCGATGCAACCAGCGCGAGCGCGAGGAGAGCCGCCCCGAGGGCGGTGCTGCGGAATGCCCGCATGGGTCACTCCCCCTCTCTCGTCGTGGGAGCCACCTGAGCCCCCTGTTGACAGAGCCGAACAACCTTACCAATCCGTCCCCCGGGCGCCGTATTCCGTCTCGTCAGGCGGCCGGCCCGATCGCCGGCTGCGGCTCGACTGCCGGGCGGCGTTGCCGGGACGCGGTCCGCGGGGTGGCCGCCCGCTGGACCAGGCCCAGCGAGACCTCCGTGACGATGGCCAGGAGGGCCACCAGGAGGGCCCCGGCGAAGATCTGGGCGTCGTCGCCTGTGGCGAACCCGTCGACGATGAAGCGGCCCAGGCCGCCCCCGGCCACCACGGCGGCCAGCGTCGCCGTGGCCACCACCTGGACGGCCGCCGTCCGGATCCCCCCCATGATCAGGGGCGCGGCCAGGGGCAGCTCCAGACGGCCCAGCACCTGTCGCTCGGTCATCCCCATCCCGCGGGCCGCCTCGAGGGTATCCGCGTCCACGCTCTGGATCCCCACGTAGCAGTTGGTGAGGATCGGCGGGATGGCCAGGAGGGTGAGGGCGATCAGGACCGCCGGTCGCAGCGAGGGCGGGCTGTCGAGGCCGAGCCCGAGCACGATGACCGACAGGAAGAGCAGGCCGAACGAGGGGATGGCTCGCCCGACGTTGGCCACCGAGACCACCAGGAACTCAAGCCGTCGGGCGTGGCCGATGTACATCCCCAGGGGGAGAGCCACCACTGCGGCGATGGCGACCGACACGCCCGAGGTGACGAGGTGCTCGACCAGCCGAGTCGGTATCCCGAAGGAGCCCTCCCAGTGGAGGGGATCGGTGAACCATTCGACCACCAGGGTGAAGAATCCGGGATCGCTCATACCGCCGTCCGCACCCTTGTCGCTCCCGCCCACGGTGTCAGGACGCGTTGGGCGCCGAGCAGGAGTCCGTCCGCCGCCAGCGCCAGGATCACCGAGAGCGCCACTCCGACCAGGACCGCGACATCCGGGTAGAGGTTGCGGAAGCCGCCGAGCATCAGGGCCCCCAGCCCCCCCTTGCCGACGAGCGCGGTCACGGTGACCAGTCCGATCGTGGTCACGGTGGCGATGCGGGCCCCGGCGATGATGACCGGCATCGCCAGCGGGACCTCGACGCGCCACAGGAGCTGGCGGGGCGTGTAGCCCATCCCGCGGGCGGCCTCCCTCACGTCCGCGGGCGTCCCGGAGAGCCCGGTGGCAGTGTTGCGGATCAGTATCAGGAGCGTGTAGCCGACCAGCCCGATCTCGGCGGTGAGGGTCGACAGCCCCGTGAACGGAACCAGGAGCGCGAAGAGCGCCAGGCTCGGGATCGTGTACAGGAGTCCGGTCAGCCAGGTGATCGGGGGGTAGGAGCGCGGGTGCCGGAAGGCGTAGATGGCCAGGGGAAAGGAGATGAGGAGCCCGATCCCGACCGCCAGGAACGTCAGCCACACGTGTTCCAGGAGCCGTTGGCCGATGAGGTCGAGGTGAGAGAACACCCACTCCCAATCCCAGAACACCCTCACGCCACGATCTCCTTGGACACACGCTCCAGCGTCAGGATCCCCCGGTACCGCTGACCCTTCGTGACGACGACGGCGACGTTCGTCCGCGAGGTCACGATCGAGTCGAGCGCCTGCCGGAGTGAGTCCTCCGCGGTGACGTACGCGCTGAACCTCCTGGGCCCCGCTTCGCCGACCCGGTCCTTCCCCTCGAGCATCGCCTCGTCCACCCACCCCAGGAGCTCGCCGTCGTCGATCACGCTGACCCACCCGAACCCCAGTTCCCGCATCACTGCCCGGGCCTTCTCGGCCGGGTCCTCGGGTGAGACGACGGGGCCCTCCTCGACCTCGAGCTCGGACACCTTCAGCAGCGCCAGGCGCTTCAGCCCCCGCTCGGCGCCCACGAACGCCTCCACGAAGGCGTTGGCCGGCTCCCGAAGGATCCGTTCGGGCGGCGCGAACTGCTCCAGCACACCTCCCACGTTGAGCATCGCGATGCGATCGGCCATCTTGATGGCCTCGTCGATGTCGTGCGTGACGAAGACGATGGTCTTCCGGAGCCGCTCCTGGATGTCGAGGAACTGGTCCTGAAGCCGGGCCCGGACGATCGGGTCCACCGCGGCGAACGGCTCGTCCATGAGCATGACGGGAGGGTCCACGGCCAGGGCACGGGCCACCCCGACCCGTTGGCGCTGACCGCCCGAGAGCTCGCCCGGGTACCGTTCCAGGAGCTCCTCGTCGAGGTGGAGGATCTCCGCGAGCTCGCGGACCCGCGCCTCCGTCCGTCCGGGATCCCACTCCTCCAGGCGCGGAACCGTGGCGATGTTCTGGGCCACCGTTCGATGGGGGAGGAGCCCGATGGACTGGATCACATAGCCCATCCGCCGGCGCAGTCGGACGGGATCCTGGGCCATGATGTCGGTCCCGTCCACCTCGATCGTGCCCGAGGTGGGCTCCACCAGCCGGTTGATCATCTTCATGGTGGTGGTCTTCCCACAGCCCGAGGGCCCGACGAGGACGACGGTCTCGCCCTCCCCGATCTCCAGGGACAGGTCACCGACCGCCGGGGCCCGCGCACCGGGGAAGCGCTTCGACACGTTCCGGAGGGAGATCATCGTGCTGGCCACCAGGCCTCGAACCAAGTACCCCACACGCCCCCCTCCAACGCAAGGGCGGTGCCGACGATTCCGCTACGATTGGCCCCCGATGCAGCTGGACGTGTTCAGCGACAACCCATTCGCCACGAACTGCTGGATCATCTCGGGCGACGGCTCGGAGGAGGCGGTGGTGATCGACCCGGGGTTCGAGCCGGCGGCGATCCGGCTGAAGGTGGCAGGGGGCAACAGGCGCCTGGCCGCCGTGCTGGCCACCCACGGCCACGGGGACCACATCGGTTCGGTGCCTGGGGTGTGTGGGGACGACGCTCCGCTATACATCCACGAGGCGGACGAGCTGGCCCTCACGGACCAGGAGCGATGGGGGGCGGGCTTCGCGGCCGAGGCGAACTTCCGCCCGGCCGACGTGCGGACGGTGAAGGACGGCGATGTCCTGGAGTTCGCGGGCTTCCGCATCGAGGTGCTCCACACGCCCGGCCACACCCCGGGCCACGTCTGCTACCGGACCGACGGCCTCGTGTTCAGCGGCGATCTGGTGTTCCGCGGATCGATCGGACGCTCGGACTTCCCCAACTCCGATCCCGCGGCCATGGAGGCGAGCCTGCGCCGGTTCCTCGAGCTGCCCGACGAGTTTCCGGTCTACCCGGGCCACGGCCCCGAGACGACCGTGGGGCTGGAGCGAACCACGAACGAGTGGCTCGTGGCGCTGGCCTCGCGGTGACGGACTTCAGCCCGCCCCGGGGGACGCAGGACCTCCTCCCGCCGGCCGCCGACGCGATGCTCGGCCTGGCCGATGTCGCCCACGCGATGGCTCGCCTCCACGGTTATCGGTACGTGGAGACGCCGGCCTTCGAGCACACCGAGGTGTTCGAGCGAACCTCCGGAGGATCGAGCGACGTCGTGACCAAGGAGATGTACACGTTCGAGGACAAGGGCGGACGCTCGCTCACCCTCAAGCCCGAGTCGACGGCTCCGGTGATCCGGGCGTACCTCCGGCACCGGCAGGAGCTGCCCACCCCGTTCAAGGCCTACTACATCGGGCCGAACTGGCGGCACGGTCGCCCGCAGGCGGGCCGTCTCCGTGAGTTCCGGGTGTTCGGGATCGAGGTGATCGGCTCGGCCGCCCCGGAGGCCGACGTCGAGGTCGTCGCGGTGGGAGACCGGTTCCTCCGGAGCCGGGGTCTCTCCGACCTCACGCTCCAGATCAACTCGATCGGCGACGAGGCCTGCCGCCCGAGGTACCGGGAGGACCTGGCCGGATTCCTCGAGGAGCGCCAGGACCGCCTGGACGCGGAGCACCGCGAGCGATGGCGCCTCAATCCGCTGCGAGTCCTCGACTGCAAGTCGCCGGAGTGCCGGGCGGCCACGGAGGACGCCCCCAGGATCCTCGACTACCTCGACGACGCCTGCCGCGGGCACTTCGACGGCGTGCGGGCGGGCCTGGAGGAGGAGGGGATCGCCCACGAGATCGACCACCGGTTGGTGCGGGGCCTCGACTACTACACGCGAACCGCGTTCGAGTTCGTGTCGGGGGCGCTGTCGCCGGCCCAGGCCACCGTATGCGGTGGGGGGCGCTACGACGGTCTGGCCGAGGTGCTGGGGGGAGAGCCGACGCCGGGCGTGGGGTTCGGGGTGGGCCTGGATCGGGTCCTCCTGGCCATCGAGCAGGAGGGCGGACGGCCGCCCGTACCCCGAACGGTCAGGTGCTTCGTGGTGGCCATCGGGGACGCGGCGCGGGGTGAGGGCCGGGCCCTGCTCAGGACCCTGCGCGAGGCGGGCGTCCCCGCGGACGCCTCCCTGGAGGACCGGCCCCTCAAGGCCCAGCTCCGGATGGCCGACCGGGTCGGCGCCGAGTACGCGGCCATCCTCGGCGAGCGCGAGCTCCAGGAGGGCGTCGTCACCATGCGCCGGTTGACGGACGGCGAGCAGGAGACCGTGGCCCGCCCCGAGGTGGCGGCGTGGCTCTCACGATGAGGACGCACCGGTGCGGGGAGCTCCGCGCCGAGCACGCCGGCGCCGAGGTGGCGCTGTGCGGGTGGGTCGCCCACGACCGGGATCACGGCGGCGTGCTCTTCGTCGACCTCCGCGACCGGGAGGGGTCCGTCCAGGTCGTGTTCCATCCCGAGGAGCAGCCGGAGGCGCACGCCGCCGCCTCGCGGCTCCGGGGCGAATCGGTGATCCGGGTGATCGGGCTGGTCCGTCGGCGGCCCGACGGGACCGTCAACCCGAACCTGCCGACCGGCCAGGTCGAGGTGGCCGCCCAGACGCTCGAGGTGCTGTCCGAGGCGGAGCCGCCCCCGTTCCCCATCGAGGACCGGGTCCAGGCCTCGGAGGATCTCCGCCTGCGGTACCGGTACCTGGACATCCGGCGCCCGGAGATGACCGCGCGCCTCCGGCTGCGACACCGGACGCTCGCGTCGATCCGGCGCTTCTTCGACGAGCGGGGCTTCGTCGAGGTCGAGACGCCCATGCTCACCAGGTCGACGCCGGAGGGCGCCCGAGACTTCCTGGTGCCGTCCCGGCTCAGCCCCGGGGAGTTCTACGCGCTCCCGCAGTCGCCCCAGCTGTTCAAGCAGATCCTGATGGTGGCGGGGCTCGACCGGTACTACCAGATCGTGCGGTGCTTCCGGGACGAGGATCTCCGGGCCGATCGCCAGCCCGAGTTCACCCAGCTCGACGTGGAGCTGTCGTTCGTTGTCGAGGAGGACGTCCAGTCCCTGATGGAGGAGCTGTTCGCCGCGGTGTGGCGCGAGGTCCTGGGCGTCGAAGTGACCACACCCTTCCCCAGGTTGCCCTATGCCGAGGCCATGCGGCTGTACGGCTCGGACAAGCCCGACCTCCGGTACGGGATGGAGCTGGCCGATCTCACCGAGGCGTTCCGGGACACCGGGTTCCGGGCGTTCGCCGGCGCCATCGAGAGGGGGGCCGTGGTCAAGGGGTTCGCCGCGCCGGGCGCGGCCGGGTGGTCGAGGAAGGACCTCGACGGGCTGGTGGTCGAGGCCCAGGGGAGGGGCGCCTCGGGGCTGGTGTGGATCGCCTGGGAGGGCGGACGGGCCCGCTCCCCGGTGGAGAAGCACCTCTCGCCGGAGGAGCTCTCGGCGACCGTCGAGGCCACAGGCGCGGCCGACGGGGACCTCGTCCTCGTGGTGGCCGACGCGAAGCCGCGGACCAACACGGTGCTCGACGGGCTCCGCCGGCTGATGGCGGAGCGGCTCGACCTGATTCCGGACGACGCGTTCGCGTTCCTGTGGATCACCGACCCGCCGCTGTTCGAGTGGAGCGAGGAGGAGGAGCGGTGGGGGAGCGTGCACCACCCGTTCACCTCGCCGGCCTCCGACGACCTGGATCCGAAGACGGCGAAGGCCCGAGCCTACGACGTCGTCCTCAACGGGTGGGAGCTCGGCGGGGGCTCGATCCGGATCCACCGGCCCGACGTCCAGCGGAAGGTGTTCGAGGCGCTGGGGTTCTCCTCCGAGGAGGCCGAGGCCCGGTTCGGGTTCCTCCTGGAGGCGTTCCGGTACGGCGTCCCGCCTCACGGCGGCATCGCCTTCGGGCTCGACCGGATCACCATGGTTCTGGCCGGTGAGACCAACATCCGCGAGGTCATCGCGTTCCCCAAGACCCAGTCCGGCGCCGACCTGCTGACCGGCGCCCCGGCCGAGGTCGACCAGGCCCAGCTCCGCGAGCTGGGCGTCCGGCTGAGCCCTCGCCCCGAAGACTGACCGCGTTCGGTTGAACGCGTCGCGGTGGGGGGATACCATCGAGGCGGCGGATGCCCGGGGCGTGGATTCGTTGAGTCAGCACCTCGGATCCGGGAGCCCGGCTCCGGTCGGGGTGTCGAGCCCCCACGTCGGGGTTCACTGAACCGGCCGGGAGGG
>JBOGWD010000375.1:0-7320 GCA_050693275.1 Actinomycetota bacterium
TCGACTGGGCGGCGGCGGGGCTGCTCACCGCGGGTGGGGCCGTCGGGGCCGTCGTGGGCACGCATGCCCTCCGCCGGATCCCGGAGCGCGCCCTCCGGGTCATCTTCGCGGCCTTCCTGTTGGTGGCCGCGGCCGCCCTCCCCTTCGAGGTCACCGGGGGCGATGCGGCCGTCGACATCGACGCGGTGTCGGGAACCCTCCTCGTGGTGCTCGGCGTGACGGCCGGGGCCATGGCCGGCCTGCTCGGCGTGGGCGGGGGGATCGTCATGGTCCCGGGGCTGGTCCTTCTGGCATCGGCCCCCCAGGCCGTGGCCAAGGGGACGTCGCTCCTGGTGATCATCCCCACCGCCCTGGTGGCCACGGTCCGGAACGTCCGCCACGGAGACGTCGACCTGCGGGTCGCCGCTGTCGTGGGCGTCGCGGGCGTGGTCTCCTCGTTCCTGGCCTCGATCCTCTCGCTGCGGCTGGACCCCCTGCTCTCGGCGGCGCTCTTCGGGGCGCTGCTGGTGGCCATGGCCGCGCGCCTGCTGCTGGCGGCGCGAGGACGACCCGTGCCCGGCGAGCGGGTCCCGCCCCCTACTCCCACTCGATCGTGGCGGGGGGCTTCGAGGAGACGTCGTAGACGACCCGGTTGACGCCGGGGACCTCGGCCACGATCCGTGAGGAGATCCCTTCCAGGACCTCCTGCGGCAGGCGGGCCCAGTCGGCGGTCATGGCGTCCTCGCTGCTCACCGCCCGCACCACCACAGGGTGCTGATAGGTTCGCCCGTCGCCCATCACGCCGACGCTCCGCACCTCGGCCAAGAGGACGGCGAAGAACTGCCACAGGTCGCCGACCAGCTCGGCCCGGCGCACCTCCTCCTGGACCACCCGATCGGCGGCCCGGACGATGTCGAGACGCTCCCGCGTCACCTCCCCGACGATCCGGACGGCCAGCCCGGGTCCGGGGAACGGCTGACGGCGCACGATCTCCTCCGGGAGCCCCAGCTCCTCGCCGATCCGGCGGACCTCGTCCTTGAACAGGTCCCGGAGCGGCTCCACGAGCTCGACATCCATCCGTTCGGGGAGCCCGCCCACGTTGTGGTGGGACTTGATCTTGGCGGCGGTCCGGCTCCCCGACTCGATCACGTCCGGGTAGAGCGTTCCCTGGACCAGGAACCCGGCTTCACGATGCTCCCGAGCCACCTCCTCGAACACTCGGATGAACTCCTCGCCGATCCGGCGTCGCTTCTCCTCCGGATCCACGATCCCGTCCAGGCGGGAGAGGAACCGATCCTCCGCCTTCACGTGGACCAGGGGGACCCGGAAGTGCCGGCCGAACGTCTCCTCGACCTGCTCCGGCTCGCCCTCGCGGAGGAGCCCCGTGTCGACGAAGACGCAGGTCAGCCGGTCACCGATGGCCCGGTGGACCAGGAGCGCGGCCACCGCGGAATCCACGCCGCCGGAGAGCGCGCAGAGCGCGCCCGCCCGCCCGACCCGCTCGCGGATCCGGTCGACGGCCCGCTCGATGACGTTGACCGGGGTCCACTCGGGAAGGAGGTCACAGGCGTCGAGGAGGAATCGTTTCAGGATCTCCAGGCCGTACGGCGTGTGAGCCACCTCCGGGTGGAACTGGACGGCGAACAGCCCGCGCTCGGGATCCTCCATGGCCGCCACCGGGCTCACCTCGGTGCCGGCCGTGACCCGGAATCCCGGCGGGGCCTCCGTCACCGTGTCTCCGTGGCTCATCCAGACGACCTGTCGGGGAGGGAGGTCCCGGAACAGGATCCCGCCCGCGGCTCGGAGCTCGGTCCGGCCGTACTCGCGGGCGCCGGTCGCCCCGACCTCGCCCCCCAGCGCCTGGGCCATGGCCTGCTGGCCGTAGCAGATCCCCAGGACGGGCACACCCAGGTCCAGGATGCCCGGATCGAGGGCGGGGGCCCCGGTCTCGTACACCGACGCCGGGCCCCCGGAGAGGACGATGCCGGCCGGACGGCGGGCAGCCAGCTCGTCGGGGCCGGTGTCGAACGGGACGATCTCCGAGTACACGTGGCACTCGCGGACGCGGCGGGCGATCAACTGCGCGTACTGCGCCCCGAAGTCCACCACTAGGACCGGACGGGGGCCCTGGGTCACCCCATCCCCACGCCCTGCTGCTGCTGGAGCCCCTTGCCCTCCGTGCGGATCGCCGGGGCCACCATGATCTCGGCCTTCTGGAACTCCTTGATCGTCCCGTACCCGCACGTGGCCATGGAGGTCCTGAGCGCCCCGAACAGGTTCAGCGTGCCGTCGTTCTCGTGCGCCGGGCCGGTCAGGATCTCCTGGAGCGAGCCGATCTGTCTCGTCCGCACCCGGGTTCCCCGGGGCAGGTCGGGGTGGAACGTGGCCATGCCCCAGTGGAACCCTCGTCCGGGCGCCTCGTACGCCTTGGCCAGCGGGGAGCCGATCATCACGGCGTCTGCCCCGCAGGCGATGGCCTTGGCGATGTCCCCGCCGGTCCGCATCCCGCCGTCGGCGATGACCTGCACGTAACGGCCGGTCTCGTGCAGGTGCGCCATCCTGGCCGCCGACGCGTCGGCGATCGCCGTGGCCTGAGGCACCCCGACGCCGAGGACCCCCCGGCTGGTGCACGCCGCCCCCGGACCGACCCCCACCAGGACCCCGACCGCTCCGGTTCGCATGAGATGGAGGGCGGTGGAGTACGACGCGCACCCGCCCACCACCACCGGGATCTCGAACCGGGCGATGAACTCCTTCAGGTTCAGCGGCTCCGTCCGGGTGGAGACGTGCTCGGCCGACACCACGGTCCCCTGGATCACCAGGACATCGAGCTCGGCCTCCAGCACGAGCTGCGCGTACGAGCGGACCCGCTGGGGCGTGAGAGAGGCGGCCGAGGTGACCCCGCCCTCCTTGATCTCCTGGATCCGCCGGACCACGAGCTCTTCCCTAATCGGCTCCCGGTAGAGCTCCTGCATCCTGCGGGTGGCCTTGTCCTCGGGGAGCGAGGCGATCTCGTCGAAGATCGGCTCGGAGTCCTCGTACCTGGTCTGCAGTCCCTCGAGGTTCAGCACGGCCAGCCCGCCCAGTCGACCCACCTCGACGGCCGTCGCCGGCGAGACCACGGCGTCCATGGCCGATGCCAGGAGGGGGAGGTCGAACCGCCACGCATCGATGTCCCAGGAGACCTCCACGTCGCCGGGATCACGGGTCCGTCGGGAGGGCACGATGGCGACGTCGTCGAACCCGTATCCCCGCCTGGCGGTCTTGCCGATGCCGATCTCGATCTCCATCAGCCGAAGGTACCACCCGCGATGGGGCCGTTCAACGGGCGGCGAGGCGCTATCCTCGGTCGGTGGGCACCACGCCGGTCTCCAGCCTCGATGAGGCGCCCCCCCTCCCCCGTCGAGCGGGCCGTCGCCGTCCCGGCTGGGTCCTCCGGCTCATCGGGAGGATCCTCCTCACCGCCGCCTTCATCCTCGGCGCGTACATCCTGTGGCTGCTCTGGGGGACGGGCTTCTACTACGACCGCCAGCAGGATCGTCTGCTGGAGCAGTTCGAGGCCCGCGTCGAGGGGAGCGACCCCCGGTTCCGTCCGGGCAGCGTGCTTCCGGGGCACGCCTACGCCATCCTCCGAATCCCCTCCATCGAGGTGAACGAGGTCGTCATCCAGGGAACGGCGGTGGAGGATCTGAAGGCCGGGCCCGGTCACTACGATCGGACGGCCGATCCCTGGGACCAGGAGGGGCGGGTGGCCATCGCCGGACATCGCACGACCTACGGGGCGCCGTTCTGGGATCTGGACAAGGTGCGCCCCGGGGATGAGATCGTGCTCGTGACGGAGGAGGGGACCTACGAGTACGTGATCACGGAGCGTCGAGACGTGCCGCCCACGGAGCGGTCGGTCCTCCGCCAGACACGCACGCCCTCGCTGGTGCTCACCACATGCACGCCGCGCTTCTCCGCGTCCCTGCGGCTCATCGTGTTCGCCGACCGGGTCGACGCTGCCTAGCGGTCAGTTGAGCGAGGGATGTAGCCGAGCTCCTCGAGCTTCGCGGTGACGCGGTCGAGGCACTCCTCCGGGGTCATCCTGTCGGTCTCGACGACGACCTCGGGGTGCTCCGGCGGCTCGTACGGGTCGTCCACGCCGGTGAACCCGGTGATCTCCCCCCGGAACGCCTTCTCGTAGAGGCCCTTCACGTCACGCCGAGCGCACTCCTCCACGGGACACGACACGAACACCTCGACGAAGCGGGGGACCCGCGCCCGGACCCGATCGCGGATCTCACGATACGGCGAGATCGCCGAGACCAGGACCGCCGCCCCGTGGTAGGCCAGGCGCTCGGCGACCCACCCGATCCGGAGGATGTTGGTGTCCCGGTCCTCCTTGGAGAACCCCAGGCCTTTCGACAGGTTCGTTCGGACCACGTCGCCGTCGAGCAGCTCCCAGCGCACGCCTCGCCGCTCGAGCTCAGCCGCCAGGAGCTCGGCGATGGTGGACTTCCCGGAGCCCGACAGCCCGGTGAACCACACGGCGAATCCGCCGGCGGCCGGCTCGGGCCCGAAGTGCTTGCTGGTGGTGATCCAGTGGGCCTGGACCTCGCTCACAGGATCGACCTCCCCTGGACGCCCTCCGGCTCCGGCACCCCATACATCTTCATCAGCGTCGGCCCCACGTCGACGAGGTTCAGGCCCTCGGCCCGCCCGGTCGGCTGCGTCTCCAGGCCCCGGAGAACGAACACTCCCTTCTTGTCGTGGTTCGCGCCGTCGGGACCCGTGTCGTTCTCGTAGGTGAGGACCTGGCCCCCCTCCATGTTGACCGTGCCCACGGATCGCCACTCGAGGTCGCCGAAATACACCAGGAGGTCGGGTGCCACGCCCCGGACCTCGGTGTAGGCGTCCTGGGGCACGATGACCCTGTTCCCCAGCGGGCTCCCGTTGGGCCCTGTCATGGCCTCCAGCTTCGTCCGGAGCTCCTCGCGAACCTTCTCCCGGTCGGCGGGGTCGATGGTCCCCTCCGGCTCCCGGCCCCTCACGTTGAGGAACAGCCGGCCGTAATAGCCCCCGTCGCCCCATGCCGTGGTCCTGGACCAGTCGATGGGAGCCCTGGCGATCGGGGTGGGGCCGTCCGGATGCTCGGACAGGGTCAAGTACCCCTCACGGATCAGCCAGTCGTTGAAGCACACCCCGCCGGTCATGGCCCGGGCGCCGTGGTCGGACATCAGGATCGTCACGGCGTCGTCGGGGAGCGCCTCGAGCAGGGACCCGATCTCCCCGTCCAGCATCCGGTAGTAGTCCTCGAAGGCCGTCTCGAACCGGTTCCCGGCTTCGTACTTCGGGTGCGCGGGATCGCAGAAGCTCCAGAACACGTGATGGAGCCGGTCCAGCCCCATCTCGACCATCATGAAGTAGTCCCAAGGCTTGTTCTTCACCAGCCGCCGGGCCACCTTGAACCGCCGCTTCGTCATCTCGAAGCACTGCCGGAGGACGAACTCGGCCCCCTGCTGGCGGAAGTTGGGGATGTCGAAGATGTACTCCCCCACCTCCTCCTCGACCTCCGCCTTGAGGTCGTGAGGCCAGGTGTACGTGTCCGCCGACGGTGGCGTGAGGAAGCAGGACACCCGCCAGCCCTCCACCGGCTTCACCGGGTAGGCGGGGGGAACCCCGATCAGGAGCGACCGCTTCCCTGCCTCCCCCAGCAGGTCCCACACCGCCGGCTCCCTGACGGCCAGCGAGGTGGCGATGGAGTACCCCTCGTAGGTCGTGTCCTTGCGGTTGCGAAAGCCGTAGATGCCGAGCTGCCCCGGGGTCTTCCCGGTCATGGCGCAGGCCCACGCGGGCACCGTGATCGGTGGGGTGATGCTGTCGAGCTCGCCGTGGAGGCTCCCCTCCATCAGCGAGCGGACGTTGGGCATCACGCCCGCGTACTTCTCGAACAGCAAGGCAGGCGCGGCGCAGTCGAGCCCGATCACGGCCACCCGGGGTCCGTCGGTCACGCGCGGTATGGTACACACGCGGGGTGGCTATCCTCCGGCGGACCCTGTACCTCGACGCCCTCCTCTCGGCGATCCTCGGCCTCGCCCTGGTGGCCGTCCCCGCTCCCGTGTTCGAGTCGGTCCTGGGACAGCCGGCCGAGGCCGGCTACGCCACCCACCGCCTCGCCGGAGTGGCCTCGTTCTCCCTGGCCCTCCTGATGGTGCTGATCGGTCACCGGGTGGAGGAGGTGTGGTGGTGGTGCTGGGCCTTCGTGGTCCTGGAGACGGGAGCCGCCGCCGTGGCCACGCTCCACGCGGCCTTCGGCCTTCCCGACGGCGCCACCGCGTGGCCCTGGTGGGCCCTCGGCGTCGGGTCGTGGATCTTCGCCGGCGCGTTCCTGTGGGGCATCGCTCGGGCAGGCGCCGAGACGCCGCCCGGCTGACCGATCTGTCATCGCTCGTACCGTACGCGGAGATTCATACTCTTGACAGCACCGTCGGCGCGTGGAACGCTCAGCGCGGTTTTCTAGCAAGGGAAGCGAGCCGTCGACAAGGGGAGGGGAAGACATGCGGGAACGCACTGTATGGACGCGAGGATGGCGCGGTGCCGTCCTCGTCCTGGTCGGGGTCATGTTCGGAGCGATGTTCATCGAGCCGTCGGTGGCCCACGTCACGAAGAAGCTCAAGCATCTGATGAAGCACCTGGACGGGGCCTACCTGAACGAGGGACAGGCGGCCGGCGGAGACCTCAGCGGGGCGTTTCCGAATCCCGGCATCGCGGCGGGGGCGGTGGGCTCCTCGGAGATCGGGGACAACGCCGTGGGATCCTCGGAGATCGGGGACAACGCCGTGGGCACCGGAGAGCTCGCCGACGCCGCGGTGACGAGCGACAAGATCGCAGCCAACGCCGTCGGATCGGGGCAGGTGGCGCCGAACTCCATTGGCTTCGGCGATCTCGGGCAGGACTCGGTGGGCTCGTTCCACGTCTTCGACAACTCCCTGGGGGGTTCGGACATCGGCCAGAACTCGGTCGGGTCGAACGAGTTCAGGGTGCTCAACGTGGTGTCCGCCTCAACACCTGCCTTCGGTGCCGGACAGACGGCCGAGAACGGCAACTACATCACCCGCGCGGTCACCGCTTTCTGTCCGGTGGGTCAGATCGCCTTGAGCGGTGGGGCGTTTTGGAACAGCGACGTCAACGACGATGAGCTCTTCATCTCCCGGAGCCACTGGGTCGCCCCCAGCGGTGGGATGGGGCCCGGCTGGCGAGTGAGGGGCGGCGTCGACATCGACGCCGACCGCACCCTCACCGCGCAGGTGATCTGCCTCCCCTCTAGCCTGGGGTAGCACAGTCGCCATTGTCGTTGTG
>JBOGWD010000376.1:0-1202 GCA_050693275.1 Actinomycetota bacterium
GCGGGTCGAACCCGGAGCCCTCGGGGATCGTGACCACGTCGGCGCCCCACAGGTACCCGTGGCTCCACGCTCCGGGCGGGGCGTACAGCGTGTTGATCCGATCGGAGACGTCGACGCCGATGCTCAGCGCGGTGTCGGCCAGCCCTCGACGGGCCTGGTCCATCGGCACGAAGTACGAGCCCGCCTGGAACATCTGGCCGCCGAAAGAGGCGTCCTTCCGCAGGCGTTCCACCTCGACGCCGTTGAACAGGAGCCACTCGACCAGGCGGTTCGCCTCAGGGTCGCTGCGCTGACCTTGGCCCAATGGGATCACGTAGGCATCGGGGTACTCGTTCATCCAGTTGTTGTCGACGTCGAACGGGGGCGGGCAGCACGCGGGCCGCGCGGCATCCGTCACCCCGCGTCGGTAGATCTCCAGCTGATCGAACAGGAGGTCTTGATGGTTGGCCACGTCGAACTCCAGGGTGGACCAGACCGTGATCTCCTGGATCTCCAGAGCGCCGGCTCGTCCTCCGCACTGGCTCTCGCTCCGGCACATCTCGACCGTGGAGCCGTTCAGGCCGATGTGTTGCGAGTACATCGGGGTATAGAAGGGCCCCCAGTCGTCCCAACCCTCGGCCACGGCCGGTCCAGGGGTCTCGCCCGGCGGGCAGGGCGGAAGATCGCCGTGCGAGCACCAGTCGTTGATCGGCCTCTGGACGTCGTACCCTGCCGCGTTCAGCGCGGCCTCGTTGGCGTCGAGCCGGGCCTGATTCCACTTCAGCCACATGTCGTACTCGATGCTGGGGTTGTGCGGCTTCGTGGTGGCCTCGATCAGGGTCGGGGTGGCGTACCCGTGGAGGTCGAGCGTCTCGGGCGGGATCCACTCCTGCATGATGCTGACCGACGCCCGGGTCTCCGACTGCGACTGCGTCAGGAAGTCCCGGTTGAGGTCGAACCCGTTGCCGTTGGCTCGGGTCCCCGCCACGCGGCCGTCGGGGTTCTGGATCACGTTGAACAGGACCACGGCGTGATCGAGGATGTCGTCGATCACCGGGTCGGACCCGTACGGCGTGGTCGCCAGCTCCTCGATGATCCGCATGTTGGCGTCCACGCCCTCGTACTCGTTGCCGTGGATGCCCCCCTGGATGTACAGGGGGACCTTGACCTGGGCGTCGAACTTCTCAAGGAACCTCTGGGCCTTCGCGGGGCTCGTGAGGGCG
>JBOGWD010000377.1:0-7889 GCA_050693275.1 Actinomycetota bacterium
TCCTCGATCTTGCGACGGAGCCGCTTGACGTGGACGTCGAGGGTCTTGGTGTCGCCGAAGTAGTCCGAGCCCCACACCGTGTCGATGAGGAAGTCACGGGTGAGGAGGCGGCCCTGGCGGCGGAGGAACGTCTCCAGGAGGTCGAACTCCTTGGGCGGGAAGGTCACGTCCTGGCCCCGGACCCGGGCCTCGTGCCGGGCCACGTCGAGCTCCACGGGCCCGCCATGGACGACCTCATCTCCGTCCGATGGTGGTTCGGCCATCCACGACCGACGCAGGTTGGCCCGGACCCGGGAGACCAGCTCGCGCATCGAGAACGGCTTGGTCACGTAGTCGTCGGCACCGAGCTCGAGGCCGGCCACCTTGTCAGCCTCGGAGTCCTTGGCGGTGACCATGATCACCGGCACGGAGGACTCCAGGCGGATCGCCCTGCACACGTCCAGGCCGGTCACCTCGGGCAGCATGAGGTCGAGGATCACCAGGTCCGCGCGGGAGTCCCGGAACCGCTCCAGGGCCACGCGGCCGTCCGGGGCGACCTCGACGGTGAACCCCTCTCGCTCGAGGTTGTAGCGGATCGAGTCCGCAAGGGAGTCCTCGTCCTCCACCACCAGGATGCGCCCGTGCCCGTCAGCCTCCAGGGCCGACCTCCGGGTGCGAGGCATCGGTGAACTCCTGGAACTCGCCCGTCAGGAGGAACGCGACCTGCTCGGCGATGTCCACGGCATGGTCGCCGACCCGCTCGAGCTGTCGGGAGACGATCATCATCCGGACGGCCCACTCGAGCATGTCTTGGTCGTCCGAGCAGGCGGCCACCTCCCGGTAGATGTTGCGGTTGAGCCGGTCCACCGGGTCGTCCATCTCGGGGAGCCGCTGGGCCAGGGCCAGGTCGCGCTTGACGAACGCATCGAGGGCCGTGCGGATCATCGGACGGACCACGTCGGCCATCTCCTGGAGGTGCGTCAGGATGCCCTGGTTGGCCGGGAGCTGAATCGTGGCCCGGGCGATCTTCACGATGTTCACGGCGATGTCGCCGATCCGCTCGAGGTGGAGGTTGATGTGGATGATGGCGGAGAGGAGCCGGAGGTCGCCTGCCACGGGGGTCTGGAGCGCCATCAGCTCGAGCCATCGCCGCTCCACGTCGACGTACCGCTCGTCGATGGCGTCGTCCCCCGCGATCACCGCGTCGACCTCGGTCTGGTCGCGCGAGGTGAGGACCCCCGCGGCCCGTCCCAGGGCCCGCTCCGCGAGCTCGCCCAGAACCAGGATCTCCATCTCGAGGCCCTCGAGCTCCTCGTGGAAGTGCCGTCGCGCCTTCACCGGCGGAGTCATCCGGTGACTGCCGATCCTGGCGGCCGCTCACATCCGGTCGACACGTGAATCATCCCGGGACGATGGTACTCCGGTCCGCGTTCGGAACGGTGCTCGGCGACCACGGGTGGAGGATAGCCATGCCGGCGGTGGCGATCGGGACGCCCGGGGCCATGTTCATCCCCCGTTCACCCTTGGGACAGGGTCCGGTCACGGAGCCTCCCTAGCATCCGGACCGTGGAGGACACTCCCCGAGGGAAGGAGACGGGAATGAGGAAGCCAGGGGTGCTCGTCGTCGGCCTGGTCGCGGTGGCCCTGCTGAGCGCGGCGTGCGGCGGGTCGGACGACGGCGGTGGCGGAGGTGGCGGCGGTAACGAGGCCAGGACGGGATCGATCTTCATCTCGGGCTCGTCCACCGTGGAGCCGATCAGCTCGCTGGTCGCGGAGCTGTTCGCCGAGGAGAACCCCGACGTGGAGATCACCGTCGAGGGCCCCGGCACCGGTGATGGGTTCGAGCTCTTCTGCAATGGGGAGACCGACATCTCCGATGCCTCACGGGCGATCGAGCAGGAGGAGGTCGACGCCTGTGCGGCCAACGGGATCGAGTACACGGAGCTCGAGGTGGCCATCGACGGCATGGCCGTGCTGACCTCGACGGCGAACGACGCGGCGACGTGCCTGTCGTTCCAGGATCTGTACGCCTTGCTGGGGCCGGAGTCCGAGGGCTTCGAGAGCTGGTCGGACGCCAGCGACCTCGGCGCGGAGGTCGGTGGCTCCGGTGACTACCCGGACGCGCCGCTGGTGGTCACGGCTCCCGGCGAGGAGTCGGGGACCTACGACTCCTTCATCGAGATCGCCCTCGAGGGGATCGCCGAGGAGCGGGGACAGGACGCCACCACCCGGCCCGACTATCAGGCCTCGGCCAACGACAACGTGATCATCGACGGGATCGCGGGAACCGACACCTCCCTGGGCTGGGTGGGCTTCTCGTTCTACGAGCAGAACCAAGAAGTGGTGAAGGCCATCGAGGTCGACGGCGGCGAGGGGTGTGTGGCCCCCACGTTCGAGTCGATCGCCGATGGGTCGTACCCGCTCTCCCGCTCCCTGTACATCTACGTGAACAACGCCAAGGCGGCCGAGAGTGAGGCGCTCACGACGTTCGTCGACTTCTACATGACGGACACCGGCCTCTTGACTTCGGTCCAGGAGGTGGCGTATGTCACCCTTCCGGAAGACCGGATCGAGGCCACCCGCAGCGTCTGGGAGGGCGCCCGGCCTGCCTAGCTCGCTGGGGAAGTGATCGTGGCCGCAGTGGGGATCGCGGAGCTGCAGGGCGACGCCCGGAGACGGCGGCGGGAGTCGCGCATCCGGCGGGCGTTCCTGGCGGCCGCGGCCACGGCCATCGTCATCAACGCGGCCATCCTCCTCTCGCTGTTCGACGGGGTCGTGGACTTCTTTCGGGAGCTAGTGGAGGGTCCCGGCCTCGGCGTCCTGTGGAACGACACCGGGTGGTTCCCTCGGCGGAACCTGTTCGACATCAAGACCGTGTTCGTGGGGACGATCATCATCTCGCTGATCGCCATGCTCGTGGCCACACCTCTCGGCCTGGGCGCGGCCATGTATCTCTCGGAGTACGCGAGCCGGCGGGCCCGGCGCACCCTGAAGCCGATCCTGGAGATCCTGGCCGGCGTCCCCAGCGTGGTGATGGCCTACTTCGTGATCAGCTTCATCAGCCCCGACGTCGTCCAGCGGATCTTCGGCAGCGCGACCTTCTACAACATGCTGGGCGCCGGGATCGGGGTGGGCATCCTGATCAGCCCGATCGTGGCCTCGGTGGCTGAGGACGCCATGTACGCTGTCCCCAGCACACTCCGGGAGGCGTCCTTCGGCCTGGGGGCTCGGAGGAAGAGCACCACGCTCCGGACCGTCTTCCCCGCCGCGATCTCGGGGATCGCGGCCGCCCTGATCCTCGGCATCTCCCGGGCCATCGGCGAGACCCTGGTGGTGACGCTCGCCGCGGGGGCCACCGGCGGATCGGCCTTCACCGTCGATCCGCTCGGTCCCGGTCAGACCATGACTGCGGCACTGGCATCCCTGGCCACCGGCTCGGACCAGGTCAAGGGCGGGAGCGCCGCGTTCCCCAGCCTGTTCTTCCTGGGCGCGCTGCTGTTCCTGTTCACCCTGGCCCTGAACCTGGTCAGCGACCGGTTCGTCCGGCGGGTCCGGAGGAAGTACTGATGGCCCGAATGGCCACGGTCGCAAGACCCGGTCCAGCGTCCGAGGCGGTGCGCCGCGCCCTTCGAGGAAAGCGCGCGGACCTGGGTGGCCTGCTTTTCCAGAGCGCCCTCCTCCTGGCCCTCCTCCTGGCCCTGGCCGTCCTGGTGGCCCTGATCGCCGACGTCCTGGGTACGGCCCTGAAGGTGTTCGCGGAGCGGGGAACCACCTTCCTCACCGACAACCTGTCCTCCCTTCCCGAGCGGGCCGGGGTGGGCCAGGGGATCGTGGGGTCCCTGTGGCTGATGGGGTTCGTGGCCGTGATCTCCTTCCCCCTCGGGATCGCCGCGGCCATCTACCTCGAGGAGTACGCGACCGACAACCGGTTCACCAGGTTCCTGAGCGCGAGCATCCGGAACCTGGCCGGGGTCCCCTCGGTCGTGTACGGCCTCCTGGGCCTGGCCATCTTCGTTCAGCTGTTCAGCGGCGTGACCGGGGGACGGAGCCTGATGAGCGGGGGGCTGACCATGGCCGTCCTGGTCCTGCCCATCGTCGTCATCACCGCGGCCGAGGCGCTCCGGGCCGTCCCCCAGGGCATCCGGGAGGCCGGGTTCGGCGTCGGGGCCACCCGGTGGGAGGTGATCCGGAGCCACGTCCTCCCCTACGCGGCCCCGGGCGTGCTCACGGGCACCATCCTGGCGCTGGGCCGGGCTCTGGGCGAGGCGGCGCCGCTCCTGCTGATCGGCGGCGCCCCCACCTTCTTCTCGGCCGGGAGCCGCGGCTTCCTCGAGACGCTCCAGGGGGAGTACACGGCGCTCCCGGCCATCATCTTCACGTGGTCCCGAAAGTCGCTCCGTGCCTTCGGGGATTCGACCTCGGCCGCGATCGTCGTCTTGCTGGCGGTGCTCCTGCTGATCAACGCGACAGCGATCCTTCTCCGCAACCGGTACGAGCGAAAGTGGTGATAGCGTGGGATCCGAAACCATGACCGAGCGGGCCGACCTCGGAGAGCCGGCTCGAGCCGCCGCTCACCTCGACGTTCGGCGCTCCGAGCGGTCGGGTCGAGCGGTGATCTTCGACATCACCGACCTGTCCGTGTCGTACGGTGGCTTTCGGGCCGTGCGGGACGTGTCTCTCCCGATCCGCGAGAACGAGATCACCGCGCTGATCGGTCCCTCCGGCTGCGGAAAGACCACCGTGATCCGGTGCCTGAACCGGATGAACGACCTCATCGAGGGCGCCAGGGTCGAGGGTACGATCCTTTACCACGGCGTCGACCTGTACGACGCTCGGGTCGACCCGGTGGAGGTCCGGCGCCGGATCGGGATGGTGTTTCAGAAGCCCAACCCGTTTCCCAAGTCGATCTACGACAACGTCGCCTTCGGGCCGAAGATCGCCGGGTTCAGGGGCGACATGGACGGCCTGGTCGAGGAATCCCTACGGAAGGCCGCCCTCTGGGATGAGGTCAAGGACAAGCTGAAGGAGTCCGGCATGGCGCTCTCGGGAGGGCAGCAGCAGCGCCTGTGCATCGCCCGGGCCATCGCCACCCGGCCCGACGTGATCCTCATGGACGAGCCCTGCTCGTCCCTCGACCCGATCGCCACGCTCCGCATCGAGGAGCTGATGCAGGAGCTCGTGGCCGACTACACGATCGTCATCGTGACCCACAACATGCAGCAGGCCGCCCGAGTCAGCGATCGCACCGCCTTCTTCACGGTCGACGTTCGGGAGGACGGCCAGCGGACGGGCACCCTCGTCGAGTTCGACAAGACCGAGATCATCTTCACCAACCCGGGGGAGAAGCGGACCGAGGATTACGTCACGGGGCGCTTCGGCTAGCCGCCGGGGCGGGCCGTCCGACCACCACGTCGCTGATGAACTGCGCCCTGATGGCGTTCAGCATCGCCTCGACTCGCCGGCAGGCTTCCTGAACCAGTGACGGGCTTGGGTCGCGGCGGAGGAGGGCGGAGATGCCCCGCAACTCCGCGACGACCTCCGAGAAGCGTATCGGCGGCGGGGCCGGGGCCGTCGGGGGAAGGTCGACGGCCCCGTCCCGGTGAGCCCGGCCGGACGCACCGGGAGGGCTGGGGGTTGCCTCCCCGGTGGTCTCGGCGTCGCAGATCTGGCAGCGAGAGCCCGCCATCGTCCCGGCCGACCGGCATTCCGGGCAGTCGGCCCGAAGCTGCGGTGAGGCCATCGGTCACCCCTCCCCCGAGGTGAGCCTGTCGGCCGCGCCCCGAGCCGTCGTCCGGATATGCCGAGAAACGAGCTGGAGCAGCTTCGGCGGCGGGGGGATCGGGGGGGCCTCCACCGAGTGCGCCCAGGCCCAACCACGTGGTTGCACGGAGCGGCTCGAGGGAGCGGAGGTGGCGGGCCCGGGCCGTCCTCGGAGGGGCCTTCCGATTATCACGAGCCGACGTTAGCGAGGCAGGATGACGAGCTCCGGGATTCCCGGTGAATGGGGCGGGAACGCGAGGTGAGCGTTGCGGAGGGCATCCCCGGTGGGGTATCACTCCTCGGCTGGCAACGTCGAGCCCAGGGGAGACTACATGGCCAAGCGATGGTTCCGCCTCATCCCGCGGGATGAGTCCTTCTTCGACCTCTTCCTGAAATCTGCCGGCCTGCTGGTCCAGGGCGCCGAGCTCCTGCAGGACATCGTGGTCAACTTCGATGACCTCACGGCCAGGGCGCGGCGCCTCCACGACATCGAGCACGAGGCCGACGAGGTGACCCATGAGGTCATGCGGCGGCTGAACACCACGTTCGTCACGCCCCTCGACCGCGAAGACATCCACGAGCTAGCCAGCTACCTCGATGACGTCCTCGACCACATGGACGCGGCGGGCGATCTGATGGTCCTCCATAAGATCGAGAAACCCCTGCCGGAGATGCACGCCCAGGTGGATCTCCTGGTCCGAGCTACGCACACCACCAGGGATGCGTTGGCCAAGCTGCCGGACTTCCGGTCCCTCTCCGACTACTTCGTCGAGGTCAACCGTCTGGAGAACGAGGGCGACCGAGTCTACCGTCGGGCCATCGCCGACCTGTTCGGCGGCGACTTTAAGGCCATGGACGTCCTCAAGTGGAAGGACATCCTCGATGAGCTCGAAGCCGCCATGGATGAGCTCGAGGACGTGGCCAACTCCCTCGAGGGGATCGCGCTGAAGCAGGCCTAGTGAGCGACCCCTCCCTCGCGGTCTTCGTCCTGGTCATCGTCCTGGGTTACGTGTACGCGTTCGTCGGGGGCTTCACGGACGCGGCGAACGCCATCGCCACCTCGGTCGGTTCCCGCGTGCTCACGCCCCGGGCCGCGGTGCTGATGGCCGGGGTCTTCAACCTGCTCGGTGGACTGACCGGGACGGCCGTGGCCCTCACGATCGCCCAGGGGATCATAGAAGCGACCCTGCTCTCCCTCACCACCGTGGTGGCCGCCCTGGCCGGCGCGATGAGCTGGAGCTTGCTCACGTATCGGTTCGGGATCCCCGTGAGCGAGACGCACGGCCTGATCGGGGGCCTGGTGGGGGCCGCCCTGGCCACGGCGGGTATGGAGGGGGTCAAGTGGGAAGGCCTGACCGAGGTGATCGTGGCCATCGGGGCGTCCCCGGCGATCGGGTTCATCGGAGGGATCGGCCTGATCTCCATCGTCTACTGGCTGTTCCATCGGGCCCGTCGCGGCCGGGTGATGCCCTGGTTCCGGCACCTCCAGCGAGTCTCCGCCGCCTACATGGCCTTCAGCCACGGCCGCAACGATGCCCAGAAACCCATGGGCGTGCTCGCCCTCGGGCTCGCCCTGTACTTCGGGCACGAGCCGTCCGTCCCGCTCTGGGTGATCCTGAGCGCGGCGACCGTAGCCGCCGTCGGCACCGCCTACGGCGGCTGGAGGATCATCCGCACCCTGGGGATGCGGGTCACCGATCTCGATCCGGTCCAGGGCTTCGCGGCAGAGGTCTCGGGGGCCACGGTGATCCAGCTGGCGTCCCAGGTGGGGATCCCGATCAGCACGACCCACGCCATCACTTCCTCGATCCTCGGCGTGGGGGCCAGCCGGCGTCTGTCGGCGGTCCGGTGGGGCGTCACGCTCCAGATCTTCACCTCCTGGCTGCTGACCGTCCCGGTCACCGTGGGGCTGGGAGCCCTCTACCTGGTGATCCTGCGGGCCATCCTCCCCGGGTAGGGGCCGCCCGCGCAGACGGATAATGGGCCGGTCTTCATGAGGGATGAACCGAGGAACGCGTTGAGGCCTGACCTGCCCACGGGGACGGTCACGTTCCTGTTCAGCGATATCGAGGGGAGCACCCGGCTCCTCGACCGGCTCGGCGACGGGTATCCGGCGGTGCTGGAGGCGCACCAGCGTCTCCTCCGGGAGG
>JBOGWD010000378.1:0-4103 GCA_050693275.1 Actinomycetota bacterium
AGGTTGCCGAAGGACCGGTCGGCCCACGTCTTCATCATCCGGGCCCGTCTGTCGAGGTCGTCCAGGGTCTCCGGCTGGAGGAACGAGGTGCCGACCGGCTCGCCGGAGCTCGGCGACTTGTAGGTGAGCACGTCCTTCAGGCTCGGGTCGTGCTGGAGGTCGTACAGGGCCGCGTAGGCCCGCACGACGTTCCGGAACGCCGGATGGTCCGCGAGCTTCGTGGTGACCCGCTCACCGTGGATCCTGATGTCCCGCTCCGAGGCGTTGAGCGCCTCGATGTAGTCGGCACCTCTCCTCGCACCCACCGCGTCCTCCTCGATGTCAATCCGCGCCGAGGCGCGGGATGTGGTGTTCGCCGAGCGCCACATGGATCGTCTCCAGCTCGGAGTAGAAGTCGAGGCTGAACCGTCCGCCCTCCCGCCCGATCCCGCTGTCCTTCACGCCGCCGAAGGGGATCCGGAGGTCCCGGACGTTCTGGGAGTTGATCCACACCATGCCCGCCTCGAGGGCCTGGGCCACCCGGTGGCCCCGCTTGATGTCGCCGGTCCACACGTATCCGGTGAGCCCGTACCGCACATCGTTGCCCAGGCGCACGGCTTCCTCCTCGTCCCGGAACGGCGTGCACACCACCACCGGGCCGAAGATCTCCTCCTGGAAGATCCGCATCTCCGAGGTGACGTCGGCGAACACCGTGGCCCGGAGGTAGTTGCCGTCGGAGAGATCGCCCGGCCGCTCCCCGCCGGCGACCAGACGGGCGCCCTCCTCGAGCCCGGCGTCGACGTAGCCCTTGACCCGCTCCCAGTGCTCGGGACGGATCAGCGGGCCGATCTCCGTGGCCGGATCGAACGGATCTCCCACGCGGATGCGGTCGGCGCGGGCCCCAAGGCCCTCGACGAACCGCTCGTACACCGGCTCGTGGATCAGGATCCGCGAGCCGGCGGTGCACCGCTCGCCGTTGAGCGTGAACACCCCGAAGATCGCGCCGTCAAGGGCTCGGTCCAGGTCCGCGTCCTCGAACACCACCACCGGCGACTTCCCGCCCAGCTCGAACGAGAAGCGCTTCAGGCTGTCGGCCCCGGTCCGCATGATCTCCCGGCCGGTCGAGGTCTCGCCGGTGAAGGAGATGAGCCGGACGCCCGGGTGCCGCACCAGGGCGGCCCCGGCCACCTCGCCCATGCCGCTGACCACGTTCAGCACGCCCGGGGGCATGTCGATCTCGGCCACGATCTCTGCGAGCTTGTGGGCGGTCAGCGGGGCCCACTCCGCGGGCTTCAGCACCGCGGTGTTCCCGGTGGCCAGGCATGGGGCCACCTTCCACGTCTCCAGCATGAACGGCGTGTTCCACGGGGTGATGAGCCCGGCCACGCCGACGGGCTTGCGGATCACGTAGTTGATGAACCGGTCCTCGACCCGGTACGCATCGGTGTGCTCCTGGGTGATCTCCCGGGCGAAGAACCGGAAGTTGTCGGCGGCCCGGACCGTCTGGGCGCTGGCCTGGGTCACCGGCAGGCCGACGTCGAGGACCTCCAGTGCCACCAGCTCGCCGCCGTGCTCCTCGATGGCGTCGGCGATCCGCTCCATCCACATGGCCCGCTCTCGGGCGGGGAGCCGTCCCCAGCCGTCCTCGAAGGCCCGCCGGCCCGCCGCCACCGCGGCGTCGACGTCCGCCTCCGTCCCCTCGGCCACGTCGGTGATCGTCTCGTTCGTGGTGGGGTTCAGGGTGGGGAACGTGCGGCCGTCCCGTCCGGCCCGGAACTCCCCCCCGATGAGGTGGAGCGCGGGCTTCACGCTCGCCGGCGGCCCGATCCGCTTCGCCTCGCTCAAGCGTCGTCCTCCACGATGGGGTTCTCCAGGACACCGAGGCCGTCGATCTCCAGGCGCATCACGTCGCCGGGATGGACGGGGGAGACGCCCCTGGGGGTGCCGGTCAGGATGACGTCGTCCTCTTCCAGCGTCATGAACTCGGTGACGTGCTCAATGAGTTCCGGGATCCGGCGGAGCATCGCGCCGGTGTGTCCCTTCTGCCGGAGCTCGCCGTTCACGTAGGCCCGGAGCTCCAGGTCATGGGGGTCGGGGACCTCGTCGGCGGTGACCAGCCACGGCCCCAGCGGGCAGAACGTGTCCCATCCCTTGGCCTTCACAGGGGGGCGGTAGAAGTCGCCCACGAAGTCCCGGACCACCAGGTCGTTGGCGATCGTGTATCCCTTCACGATGTCCAGGGCCCTCGCGGCCGGCACCCGGCGGGCCCGGCGGCCGATGACTACGGCCAGCTCCACCTCGTAGTGCACGTATTCGGCGCCCCTCGGGTATACGACCGGCTCCAGGTGGCCGATCCAGGTGTTGGGCGGCTTGAGGAAGAGCGCCGGCGCCTGGGGGGCGGCCATGTCGAACTCCTCGGCGTGCTCCGCGTAGTTCAGGGCCAGGGCCAGGACCGCGCGGGGCGGGATCGGGGGGAGGAAGGTCACGTCGGCCTCGAGGTGGCCGCGGCCGTCCTCGTCGACGAGCGCGCCGGCGTCCTCGGCCGGCGACCCTCGGTGCTCCCGTCCGTCAACCACGAACCGGGCCAGCCTCACGAGCCCGCCTCCAGCCCGTAGAGCGCCAGGGTCTCGGCCAGGCGCCGCTGGGTCTCGGGACCGGGTTCGGCCAGCGGGGGCCGGAGGTGGGGCGGGGCGATCCCCAGCCGCCCCAGGACCCACTTGAGCGGTCCGGGGTTCGTCTCCAGGAACAGCGCGTCGTTGAGCGGGAGCAGCCGGTAGTGGAGGTCGAGCGCGTCCTCCCACTTGCCTGCGGCGACCAGGTCGTAGAGCTGGGCCACCTCCGCGGGGAGCACGTTGGCGGTGGCGCTGACGTGGCCGGCGCCCCCGACGGCCAGCATCGGGTAGCACAGGAGCTCGATGCCCGAGAACACCAGGAAGTCCCGTCCGCACTCGTACACCACCCTCGAGACGTGCTCGAAGTCCTTGTTCGACTCCTTGACGCCGATGATCCCGGGGCGGTTTCGGCGGAGCCGGGCCATCGTAGCGGGCTCCATGTTCACGGCGGTCCGCCCGGGGATGTTGTAGATGAGGATGGGGACGTCGACCTCGTCGGCCACGGCGGCGAAGTACCGGTACAGGCCCTCCTGGGAGGGCCGCGAGTAGTACGGCACGATGACCAGGGCCGCGTCGGCCCCCAGGCCCTGCGCCGCGCGGGTCAGTCGGACGGTCTCCTCGAGGTTGTTCGTCCCGGTGCCGGGCACGAACGGGACCCGGCCGTCGACGGCCTTCGCCGCCACCTCCATGACTTGCTCGCGCTCGGCCAGCGTGAGCGCGCTGGGCTCCCCGGTGGTCCCGGTGACCGAGATCCCGTGGCTCCCGGCCTCGATGGCCCGCTCGATGAGGTCCCGGAGGGCCCCGTCGTCGACCTCACCGCCCGCCGTGAACGGGGTGATCATCGGGACGATCGAGCCGCGCAGCCGTTCGTTCGTCATCTCAGGGCGCATCGTACGGGAGCTCGAAGGGGTCGTAGGGGACCGGGGGCTGCGAGGGGACCGGACGGGCCACCGGGACGAACCGGCTCGAGTAGAAGCCCAGCGCGTCCCCGTCACCGAACAGGAAGTCGACCACCCGTCCCACGTAGAGCGTGTGATCGCCGCCGTCGTACTCGGCCCACGGTTGGCACTCGATCCAGGCCAGCGGCTCGGCGATCCGGGGGGCCACCGTGCCCTGGACCCACCTGATCTCGACGTCCTGGGTCTCGCCGGCGAAGTGGCGGGCCAGCGCCTCCTGCTCCACCTTCAGCACGCTCACGGAGAACGGCTTGTCGGCCAGCAGGTCGTGGCTGCGGGCGCCCCGGGCGATGGCCACCAGGATCAGCGGGGGGTCGAGGGAGACCGCGGAGAAGGCGTTGACCGTGATCCCCCTGGACGAGCCGTCGTCGGCCCGGTGCCCGACCACGGTGACGCCGGTGGCGAACCTCCCCAGCGCCGCTCGGAACCGCACGGTGTCGAAGGCGGCGGCACCGGCGGCCGGCCGGGGCTCGTCGCTCCTGGGCGTGGGCCCCATCGGTGGAATCGTATCGCTTCGGGCCCGCCCCCCCGCTTCTCACCAGGTGACGAGGTGGCA
>JBOGWD010000379.1:0-4183 GCA_050693275.1 Actinomycetota bacterium
CGGAGGCCCAGCCGGACGTCGCGGTCTCCGCGAGCGGCGGTCACGATCCGTGACCACGCCTCGGCCTGCTGGTCCGTGTACAGCCCCGGGCAGCCCGGCGTGATCCGTCCCTCCGCGGAGACCGCCACCGCGGGGGTGAGCACCAGGCCCGCGCCCGTGGCCGCGGCCTCCTCGAGAGCGCGGCGGTGTTCGTCGCCCGGCAGCCCGTCCTCAGCGGTGTCGGCGGTCCGCGCGGCCACCGTCACCCTGTTGGGCATCCGGACGCCCCGCAGCTCGATGGGAACCAGGGCCGGCGGCGGCGCCACCGCGGCCGTGCGCTTCTCGCCGGCGGCCCGGCCGGCGAACCATCCGTCCACTCGCCCCATGAACGACGGATCGCGGAGGCGGAGGTCCTCGTACCCCATCCGGCCGCTCCGAGAGAGGAGATGGAACGCGAACTGCACGGGCTCCAGATGCGCGTACCGGGCGGTCTCCTCGAAGTACGTCTGGCTCTGGCCCGCGGCCTGCTGGAACCGCTCCACCACCGGACGCCGCTCGGCCTCGTAGTCGGCCAGCGCCCCGTCGAGGTCGTCGCGGCGGGCCAGGGCGTCGGCCAGGGCGATGGCGTCCTCCATGGCCAGCTTGGTGCCTGACCCGATGGAGAAGTGCGCGGTGTGCGCGGCGTCACCGAGGAGAGCCACGTTCCCGTGCCGCCACGTCCGGCACCGGATCGTGGGGAACGAGAGCCACATCGAGCGGTTCGAGAGCAGCCGGTGCCCGCCGAGGTCCTCGGCGAAGAGGTCCTCGCAGTACGCGATGCTGTCCTCCTCTGAGGCCGCATCGAGGCCGCCCCGGCGCCACGTGGCCTCGTCGGTCTCCACGATGAACGTGCTGGTCGAGCCGTCGAACGGATAGGCGTGGACCTGGAAGAGCCCGTGCTCGTTCGGCCGGAAGATGAAGGTGAACGCGTCGAGGGGGAGGGTGGTGCCGAACCACACGTACCTCGACCGGCCCTCCGAGATCCGGGGTCGGAAGATCCCCTCGTGCAGCCGCCGGGTGACGCCGTTGGCGCCGTCGGCGGCCACCAGGAGGTCGGCGTGGTCGAACCGGGACCACGGGTCCTCCACCTCCTCGTCGAAGACCAGCTCGACGCCGAGCTCGCGGCACCGCTCCTGGAGGATCTGGAGGAGCCGCTTCCGGGAGATCCCGCTGAAGGTCTGGCCGCCGCACCGCACCACCTCGCCTCCGAACCGGACGTCGATGGCGTCCCACAGAACCAGCTCGTCGGTGATCCGGACGAAGGACCGGTGGTCGGCGTCGCGGAACGAGCCGAGGGTCCGGTCCGAGAACACCACGCCCCAGCCGTACGTGGCGTCGGCCGGGTTGCGCTCGACCACCGTGACCTGGTGGGAGGGGTCGGCCCGCTTGAGCAGCAGGCCGAGGTACAGGCCCGAGGGCCCGGCTCCGAGGATGCCCACCCTCACGGCAGGCTCCCCAGGACGTCCTCCAGGCGGTCGACCTGCTTGAGGTCGGCCACCGCCGGGAGCAGGACCATCTCCTGGCACCCCAGGTCCTCGTAGCCGCGGAGGAACGCCGCCACGTCCTGGGGCGTGGTCAGGAGGCCGGCGGCGATCTTCTCGGCGAACGGCCCCGTGAACGCGTAGTAGTCCTTCATGTACTCGAGGCCCCGCTCGGCGGCGCCGTCGCCCAGGGCGAAGTAGCCCTGGCCCCACAGCAAGGGGTCGGCCGGCCGTCCCGCGTCTCGCCACGCCGTCCGGACCTTCTCCACGACCCGGGCGAAGCTGCGGGGCGGCCCGCCGCCGTGCACGTAGCCGTCGGCGTGCATGGCCACCCGGGCCACCGCAGCGTCGCTCCCGCCGCCGGCCAGGATCGTCGGGGGCTCGGCCGGGGGGCCACCGTCCGGCTCGTCCCACCGGTCCCGAAGGTCGCGGATCAGCGCGTTCAGCCGCTCGCCCCGAGCCGCCGTGGGCACGCCCGCGGCCTCGTAGTCGTCGGCCCGGGCGCCGGCGCCGAGTCCCAGGATCAGCCGGCCGCCGGAGATGGCCTGGATCGTGGCGGCCTCCTTGGCCAGCACTGCCGCGTTGCGCAGGGGGCCGATGACCACCATGGTGACCAGCCGGAGCCGCTCGGTGACCGCGGCCGCGGCGGCCAGGCTGGTCAGCGGCTCGTGCGAGTCGTACAGCAGGCGGTCGACCACGCCGAGGCTGGTGAACGGCCCGGCCTCGGCCCGGCGAGCCCACTCGACGAGCAACGCGCCCTCGGTCCCCGGCACGGCGTTCGGCAGCCCCACCCCGACCCGCATGGCCCCGAGGGTACGTCCGAGCGCCCGGGTCGCGCCAGGACCGCGGTACCCTTGTGCCCATGCGGACCGCCACCACCGGGTTCGACCCGCGCGACGCGGGGTTCCGTCCGCACGACCTCGGCTTCATCGCCGACCCGTACCCGGCCTACGCGGAGCTGCGGGCCCGGGGGCGGATCCACCACAACCCCGAGACCGAGCAGTGGATCGTCCCCCACCACGAGGACGTGAACGGGCTGCTCCGGGACCGGCGGTTCGGACGCACATACCTCCACCTGGCCACCCACGCCGAGATGGGCCATCCCGAGGACGCCGAGCACGCGGCGCCGTTCTGGCACCTGGTCCGCCACGGCATCCTCGACATGGAGCCGCCCGATCACACCAGGGTGCGCCGGCTCGTGGCGAAGGCGTTCACCCCGCGGCGGGTAGAGGAGCTCCGGCCCACGGTCCAGCGGCTCATGGACGGGCTGGTGGACGAGGTCCTCGGGGCCGGCGAGGTCGACCTGATCTCGTCGGTGGCGGAGCCGCTTCCGGTGACGGTCATCGCCGAGCTTCTGGGGATCCCCGAGGCCGACCGCCACCACCTCCGGCCGTGGTCGGCGGAGATCTGCCGGATGTACGAGCTGAGCCCAACCGAGGAGGACGGCCGGGCGGCCTCGGCCGCGGCGGTCGAGTTCTCCGACTACCTCCGGGGGCTGATCCGGGAGCGCCGGCACCGTCCGACCGAGGACCTCATCGGGGGACTGGTCCAGGTGATCGACGAGGGCGACCGGCTGACCGAGGACGAGATGATCGGCACGTGCGTCCTCCTGCTCAACGCCGGGCACGAGGCCACCGTGAACATGACCGGCAACGGCTGGTGGGCGCTCTACCGGAACCCCGACCAGCTGGCCAGGCTGCGAGGGGACCACTCGCTGGTTCCCAGGGCCATCGAGGAGCTGATGCGGTACGACACTCCTCTCCAGATGTTCGAGCGGTGGGTCCTCGAGGACGTGGAGATCCACGGGGTCCCGGTGGCCAGGGGTCAGGAGCTGGCCCTGCTGTTCGGCTCGGCCAACCGCGACCCCGCGGCGTTCGATCGGCCCGACGAGCTTGACCTCGGTCGGGAGCCGAACCCCCTCATGTCGTTCGGCGCCGGGATCCATTTCTGCCTGGGCGCCCCGCTCGGCCGGGTGGAGCTGGAGACCTCGTTCGGTACGCTGCTCCGGCGGGCACCGCACATGGAGCTGGTCCGGGAGCCGGAGTGGAAGCCGAACTACATCATCCGGGGCCTGAAGGAGCTCCAGTTCCGGCTCTAGGCGGGAGCGGCGGCCGGGACCGGCCGGCGGGCCCGCCACAGGGCCACGGCGATGGCCCCCAGGCCGACCACGGTGGCCGCGGCGCCGACGATCCCCGCCAGGATCGGCACGAAGGCGATCAGCCTGAGGATCCCCAGGCCCACCAGGAACGCCAGGAAGCGCGATGTCGGCGGCTTCAGCAGCATCCGCCCCAGGATCCACGCGCCCGTGGCGTAGCCGAGGGCGTAGATGAGGAACAGGGCCAGCCCCAGTCCGAAGCCGAACGGGATCCCCACCAGGGTGATGAACGCCAGGACCGCCAGGATCGGGAGGCCCACCAGGAGGAGCAGCCCCCACCCGATCGATGGCCCCACACCCGTTCGCCACGCCGCCGACACCGCGTCGGCGGCTCTCGGCGCCACGAGCAGCAGCAGCGCCCCCAGGAGAAGGGTCGAGACCGACACGGCCAGCCACGCCGCCACGCGACCGAAGAAGGGGAACGGGTCCCGGAAGAGATTGGCCGGGTCGCGCGTCTCGCCCTCGACCGTGGCCCCTTCGTCGATCACCGGCTCCTGACGGGTCACCAGGTCACCGCCGACCGAGGCTC
>JBOGWD010000380.1:0-6877 GCA_050693275.1 Actinomycetota bacterium
GAACAGGGGGTTCGCGAGCTGAAGGAGAACTTCGGGCTCGGGGTGCTCCGCAAGCACGGGTTCATGGCGAACTGGGCGTGGCTGCTCGTCGTGGCCACGGCGCTGAACGCCTGCCGGTGGACCCAGCACATCGGGGGGCTGGAGTCGGACCGCGATCTTCGGGCGAAGCGGTTCCGCTACCGCTACCTGGACGTGCCGGCGTTGCTGGTCTCCTCGGGACGGCGGCTGGTGATGAAGCTCCGCCGTGACTACCCGCTGCTGGGGAGGTTCCTCGCCGCTCTCAAACGCCTCACCTCGCTGCCGCTGCCCGCCACCTGAGCTCGGTTCCTTCCTCAAGCCGTGCGCCGGCAAGCGCCGGCGACCTTGGCGTCCCTGAGAACGTCCTCGACCACCCGTGCAGTAGCCGCCGCCCGGCCGGGTGCCCACTTCGACCACGGAGGCCCTCAACTGATGGCCCAAGCCCGCCCTTCGGACCGTTCGAGCGGTCGACCGACGCCCTACGGAGGGATTTCAGTAGCTAAGCGCTCACCCTCCGCGACGGTGAAAGACCCTGCGTCGCGGCTAGGCCCTAAACCCCTGGTTTTCGTCGTCGGGGACAACCCGGCACGTGAGGCGGACCACCGGACCCCTCTGTCGCGAGCGCGTCAGCACAGTGGTTGAAGTGGGCCAGATCATGGCGACCGCACCACGACGATCGATGGCCGGGATGATGGACGTACCTTGGTCGTAGCCTCTTCTCCCTCGCCTTTGCGATGCAGGCTGACAGCAGGAGCTTCATCTGCGGCCTTCTCGCCTTCGCGTGATTGCCTTGCATCAACTTCCCGACGCCCTCGAAGTCGTAGACGACCGTCACTTCCGACCCCTCGGGTACCTCCACGAACGCCTTGTAGAGCGCCGCCATTTCGGCGCTTGGAGCACCGACTCGTGTGAGCAGAGTCTTGATGTCGGCTTCGGTGTCGAGCCCTTCCATCCCCGAGCCCGCGAAGACGGCGTGCACCGAGGTAGCGATCTCCCGATCAGGCTGATCGCGCTCGTCCCGGGGGCCTTCGACGACGACCACTCCGACGCCTCCGGCAGCGTTCCCGTCCGTGAAGGCGTGCAACCCTGGTCCCAGCACCACACCGCGTCCGTCCAAGATGGCCTTCGCCCCCTCGCGTCCGTAGACCTTCATCTGGCAGACGTCACGGCCTGGCAGGAGCTTCTTAACGTCGCCCCAGATGTCGTAGATGCCCCGCAGCTCGGGCGGAGCCGTCACGACCCACACTGGTTCGGGGTTAGCCTCCGGCTGGCAAGCCAAAGTCCACCTCCGCGACGACAGGCCCGTGGTCGCCCAACAGCCCAACCTGGAGGAGCTTACGTTCGAGTCAAGTACATGGGCGGGAACGACGGAGGGCACGAGCGTCTCCGTGCAAGCGAAGCTTCACTAACGAAGCGTCTCGGTGCGAAGCGTCTCTCGCCGTTTGCAAAATGTTTGCAGGGCGGCGTCTTGGCGCCCTTACTTGTCTCGCTCGGCCCGTTTCTCTCGGGCCAAAAGCGCTGGTCAGCGGAGGCGGACGGGAATCGAACCCGCCTGCCAGCTCTCGCCGGCACACCGGTTTTGAAGACCGGGGGGCCCACCAGGCGCCCGGACGCCTCCGCCGAATAGGATACGCGCCGGATGGACGAACGAATCGCGAAGGTCGCCGAGCTCCTGCACGAGGCGGGGGAGACGCACCACACCGTCTACCGCATCACGGATGGCGCGGACGAGGACTGGGCGTCCTGGTACGCGGACTGGCTGATCCGCCTGTCCGAGCTCCCCGAGATCCTGGGCGCCACCGCGGTGCGGAGCGAGCTCGTGTACCTCCTGGTGAAGCTGGACAAGGACTACACGGCCGCGTCCGCCGACGAGCGGTGGGAGGACTGGTACGCGAGGGAGCTCGTTTCCCACTTCGGGGCGTGACCTCCCACCGGCCGGGTATCGTGACGGCATGGTGGTGGATCCCACGGCCCAGGACCGTCTGCGGACCGACATCATCGCCTGGCTGACCACGGTCACGCCGGACGGGCAGCCGCAGTCCACGCCGGTGTGGTTCCTGTGGGAGGACGGGACGTTCCTCATCTACAGCAGGCCGGGCATGCCCAAGCTCCGGAACATCTCCGCCCATCCCAAGGTGGCCATCCACCTCCGGGGCACCGAGGCGGGCGACGACATCGCCACGTTCGACGGGACCGCTGAGCTCCTCGAGGACGTCTCGCCGGCCGACCAGGTGCCGGCGTACGTCGAGAAGTACCGCCGGGAGATGCGCCGCAACGGCTGGACGCCCGCCGAGTTCGCCGAGCTCTATTCCGAGTCCCTGCGTGTGACGCCCACCGCGGCCCGGATCTGGGACTAGTGGCCACGGAGGCCCCGGGGCCTCTCCGGGCGCTCCTGCGGGGGCTGACCCGGCGCTGTCCATGATGCGGGCAGGGCCGGCTGTTCACCCGCTGGTTCCGGATGGCCGAGGTCTGTCCCCGGTGCGGCCTGCCCCTGGGCCAGGAGGAGGGCGCCTTCCTCGGGCGCCATGGCCCTCAACTACGGCGTGGCGGAGCGCTGTTCCTCACGGTCCTGCTGGTGTGGACCGCCGCCACGGCGCCCGATGTCCCGGTCGTCTCGCTCCTGCTGGTCAGCCTGGGCGTGACCGCGGCCTCGATCCTCTTCTTCTATCCGTTCTCGAAGACCCTGTGGGCGGCCGTCGAGCTGCTTCTCCACCGGATGGACCGCTATGACCGGGCCCGGTTCGAGGGCGCTCGCCGGCCGCCACCCCCTTAGTCGAGCAGGGCCTCGACTTCCCGGAGAGTGTCCGTCAACCGTTCGGCCAGCAGCCTGGCGAACATGCGGTGCACGGCCGCGGCCACGGTGGGGTCGCCGCGCTCCATCCGTCCCAACGCGTCGGCCGACAGCCGGTGGAGGCGGCTCGGCACCTCGGCCACCACCGAGGCGGTCCGGGGCGTGCCGAGATACAGCGTGACCTCGCCGACCACCGTTCCCGGACCCATCGTTCGGAGCCGCATCCGCCCGCCCTCGGGCGACTCCAGCTGCACCGTCAGCCGGCCCGACTCGAGGAAGTACAGGCCGTCGGACGGCTCGTCCTGCCGCATCAGCGTCTCGCCCCCGTCGACTTCGATGGCCTCGAGGTAGGGGAGCACCCAGGTCGGGTCCACCGACCCCAGCGCCGCTCGGAGCTGGTCCTCCAGCGGCGGCGGCTCGGCCGAGGCGGGAGCCCCGGCCTCCTCCAGCAGCCGGTCCTCGCACCACTGCACGCCCCGGTCGAGGTCCGGCAGGAACCGGACGCCGTGGTCGTGGTCCTCTGCGAACCCGCCGCGCTCGAGCCCGCGCCGGAGCCGGTCGTCCACCCGGGTCAGTACCAGCGTGATCCCCCTCGCCGAGGCGAGCTGGCGGACCTTCGTGAACCCGAGGACGGCCGAGCTGTCCAGCCCGCTCACCCGACGGAAGTCCAGCACCACGAACCGCACCTCCTGCCGCCGGGCGTCGCCCAGTCGCTCCTTGATCCGGTCGAGGAGCGAGCTGGCAGTCCCGAAGAACAGGTACCCCTGGAGCTCCAGCACGTGGATCCGCTCGCCGCGCTCCCGCAGGATCGCCAGGTGGCCGGGATCCCGGTCGACGTTGCTCCGGTACGCGGCCCCGGAGACGGTCCGGCTCACCACGTCGCCCCGGCTGTACTCGACCACGAACATCGCCAGCGCGACCAGCGTCCCCACCGCCACCCCGATCAGGAACCCGAACGCGGCGATCACCGCCAGGATCAGGAGCACCAGGGCGTAGTCGACGCGCGGCAGGCGACGCCACGCCAGCACCACCCAGTCGATGAGGAACCCCAGGCCGAGGTAGAGGAGGAGCCCGCCGAGGACCGGCTTCGGGATCAGCGACAGCGCCCCCGCGCCGAAGACCAGCGTGGCCAGGCAGATCGCCGCGCCGACGATGCCGGGCAGTCGGGTCCGGGCGCCGGCCCGGTGGGCCAGCGTGGTCAGGCTGAGGGCGTGGAACCCCACCATCCCGCCACCGATCCCGGCGGCCACGTTCGCGGCGCCTGAGGCCCGGAGCTCCCGGTTCAGGTCGACGTCCCGCTGGGTCACCAGCTCGATCCCGGTCGTGTTCAGGAGCAGCGTCAGGACCCCCACCACCAGCACCGTCCCGATGCCCGCGGCCTGGGCCAGCACCGCGCCCCAGTCCGCTCCCGCCAGGGCCTCGAGTGACCACGGCCGCCACAGCCCGCCGCCCGGGAACGGGCCGATCAGCCAGCCGCCGGCCCTGGCCCCCTCGACGCCCTGGCCCGTAACGAGGGCCACGAGGTAGAAGAGGGCGACGGCCCCCAGCGAGACGGCCGGGATCACCGCCGGGTGAGGGCGGATGCGGGTGACCCACACCAGCGTCAGGGCCGGGGCCAGCCCCGGCAGCCACTTCGTGGCCTGGCCGAAGACCTCCGCCAGCGTGGCCATCGAGACCGGGACGTCGGTCAGAACCCCCACGGCCCCCTTTGCCAGCAGCCACCCGGTCCCGGCCAGGAACCCCCCGATGACCGGATAGGGAACGAACCGGACCAGGTCCCCCAGCCGGAGCGTGCCCAGGAGGAAGAAGAAGACGCCGGCCAGGACCGTACTCGCGGCGATCGCCAGGACGACTGTGAGGAACGCATCCTCTCCTGGCACGTCCGCGGTGATCCGGGCCGCCACCAGCGCGAGGATCGTGGCCGTGGTGTCTTGGATCGAGCCCACCGAGAACGGCAGGCTGGAGTACGCCGCGATCACCAGCATCACCACGGCCCCGCCGAGCAACGCCAGGCCGATGCCGGCCGGGCGGTGCGGCGCCAGGTCGCCGGAGAACACCAGGGCCGCCAGTGAGGTGGCAAGGACGGCCTCCAGGACCCCGGCCACCCCGCCGGCCGTGAGGGCCGGGCCGAGGCCGGTCAACCAGCTCGAAGCACGCGGGGTCGTCCTGCCCATGCGCTCGCTCGGCATGTTTCCACATGGGGGTGGCGGATGCCGTGGCGTACCATGGGAGCGTGGAGGCCGCGTTCTTCGACCTCGACAAGACCGTCATCTCCAAGTCGAGCTCGCTGGCCCTGAGCCGCCCGTTCTACCGGGCCGGGCTGGTGACCCGCTCGCAGCTCCTGCGGGGGGCCTACGCGCAGCTCGTCTTCCTGACGCTGGGCGCCGACGAGAAGCGCATGGATCGGGCCAAGGAGGGCATGCTCGCGCTGACCAAGGGGTGGAACCAGGCGGACGTGGAGGAGGTGGTCCGCCAGGCGCTGGAGCACGTGATCGATCCCTACCTCTACCAGGAGGCCCTGGACCTCATCGCCCTGCACCGGGCCCTGGGCCGGCGGGTGTTCATCGTCTCCTCCTCGCCCCAAGAGGTGGTCCAGCCCCTGGCCGAGCGCATCGGCGTGGAGGACGTCATCGCCACGCGCGCGGAGATCCGCGACGGCCGGTACACAGGCCGGCTGGAGTTCTACTGCTACCGGGAGGAGAAGGCCGAGGCGATCCGGCGCCTGGCCGAGGAGCAGGGCATCGACCTGGAGCGCTCGTTCGCCTACACGGACTCCGCCACCGACCGTCCCATGCTCGAGGCGGTGGGCAACCCGGTGGCCGTCAATCCCGACCGGGAGCTCCGCCGGCTGGCCCTGGAGCGCGGCTGGAAGATCCGCGATTTCCGGCGGCCGGTCCGGCTGCGCCAGCGGCTCCCGGAGCTCCGCCGTCCGTCCCCGGCGGCGGTCGCCGTCGCGGCGGCCCTGGTGGCCGGCCTCCTGGCGTGGATCTTCTTCCGGGGTCGACTCGCTCGCTCCGGTTCGACCCGCCGCCCGGCCTGAGCTTCGAAGCGGGTTGCGGCCGGACCGCCCGCGGTCGAGAATCGGGGGGAGGCGCCGAGAGGTGCCTCAGAAGGGGGCAGAACCCACGCTCGGTCTGCCGCGGGAGGCTGTGCTCTGACGCCCGGGGCCCCACGGGGCTAGGCCGTCGGAGCTTTGTCAGAGCGATGCAGAGCGCCTGGTAGCTGCCCCCTTCTGCTGTGCGGGGCAGGGGTTGCGGTCAGTGGGCTCGCCGGACGGGGCGGGTGAAGCGCTCCGCCCGCATGACGAGCCGCTCGACACGCCAGGCAGCCTCCTCGGTGAGTCCGATCGAGAGGCAGCCCTGGACGGCCAGCAGCTCGGTGACGAGCCACAGCGGCGGGTGGTCCTCACCGCGCTCGGTGAGGACCTCCTCGAGCCGGTCCACCGCCCGTTGGAGGCGATCCTCCTCCGGGTCGGCCGTGGGCCGGTCTCGGCGCCAGGCCGCGAGGTCGATCACGGTCTCCACCACGACTCGAGGGTACCGACAGGGTCTGACAATTTCCCGGGTTCGGTTCGTCACTTTCGGGCCCCCTAGAATCCAGCTGTGACCCGCACCGCCGAGGCCGTGGCCGAGCTCCTGGCCGCCCTCTCCGTGGGCGAGCGCCTGGCGCACGAACGGGCCCAGAACAGCGTGGCCCTGGCCCCCGACGATGCCCGCCGCAAGCAGCAGCAGCACGTGGCCACCAGGGAGGGGGAGAATGCCTCGCTGATCGAAGCCCGGGCCCGCGAGCTGGGATCCGAGGGAGAAGCCGCCCGGTTCGAGCCGTTCTTCCGGGCGTTCTTCGACCACACGGTGCCCTCGGACTGGCTGGAGGCCCAGACCTTCCACTACGTGGGGGACTCGCTGGTGAAGGACCTCACCGACGCCCTGGCACCGGTGCTCGACCCGGTCTCCGCCGAGGTCGTCCGGCGGACTCTCTCGGAGCGGGACGAGCAGGACGCGTTCGCCCTGGACGAGATCACCGAGGGGATCGCCGCCGCCCCCGCCGCCGCCGACCGGATCGCCGCCT
>JBOGWD010000381.1:0-1305 GCA_050693275.1 Actinomycetota bacterium
CGGCCGGGTCCGCCTACGACGGGCCTCCCACCGGGAGCGACACCCGGAACACCGCTCCCCGAGGATCGTTCGGCTCGTAGGTCACGTCCCCTCCGTGGGCCTCGACCAGGGCCTTGACGATGGCCAGGCCGAGCCCCACCGATGATCGGTCGGCCTCGGACCGGAAGGGCTCGAACAGCGTGGCCCTCTCCGCCGGATGGACCCCCGGCCCGTGGTCCCGGAACAGCAGCTCGAGCGTGGAATCGGGCCCGACGTCCGCCTCCACCACGAGGGGGGGGGCGGCCGTACCGGAGCGCGTTGCTGGCGAGATTGACCACGACCTGCTCCAGCCTGCCGGCGTCCGCGTGGACCGTCAGGTCCGGCTGGATCTTCACCTCGAAGCCGTGGTCGGGGTCGGCGAAGGACAGTCCTCGCTCGACGACGTCGCGCACCGTCGTGTCCTCGAGGTGCAGGTCGAGCCGGCCCGCCTCCAGTCGGGCCAGGTCGAGAAGGTCGGTGGCCAGGCGCTCCAGGCGCTCGGCCTGATGGTCGGCCGAGCCGACGAGCTCGTCCCGGGTCGACTCGTCCAGGCGCTTCCCGTGCCGGGCCAGCGTGTTGAGTGTTCCCCGGATCGTGGTCAGGGGGTTGCGCACGTCGTGGGCCAGGGTGGCCACGAGACGCGACCGGAGGGCGTCGGTCCGGCGGACCTCGACCAGCGTGTCCTCGAGGTACGCCCGCTGCCGGAGGAGGCTGCGGGCCATCATCCCGGCCACGAGCGCGATCAGGAAGCCGATACCCATCCGGAACGACACGCTGTTCCACAGGAACGGGTAGTCGTACTCGCGCGAGCCCCACAGCTCGCGGACCGTGTACAGGGCGGTGGCCGCGGCCCACGCCGCCAGCGCCCCGGCCAGGCCGAACCGGATGGCCCCCTCCAGCGGCAGGATGAACAGGACGGCCCACAGCGCGGACAGCTGGTCGAACGTGTAGGCCCACACGAACCCCGAGGCCACCAGGACGTCCACGGTCATGGCCCCGACCGACAGGAGACGGGCGCCGGAGAGCGTCCGGACCCGCCGGGACAGGAGCCAGATCGCCACGTTGGCCGTCCCGAGCGCGGCCACCAGCAGGAGCGCGACGGCCCGGAACCCGGGGGGGTAGGGGACGTCGTCGTAGGCCAGCACCTGGACGGTGGCGAACACGACCGCGGCCCATCGAACCTGGACCATGGTCTGCTCCGAGCGGTGGATGTCCTCCAGGCGGGAGGGCGGTTCGGGCGCGGGCTCGGGGCGATCGGGCATCGTCGGGCTTCTCCCTCCCTCGGCC
>JBOGWD010000382.1:0-1245 GCA_050693275.1 Actinomycetota bacterium
AGGGGCTGGCGGTGGACGCCCGTTCGGACATCTACTCCCTCGGCTGCCTGCTCCACGAGATGCTCACCGGCCGGCCGCCGTTCACCGGCGACACTCCGGTGGCGATCGCCTACAAGCACGTCAACGAGGCACCCCGGCCGCCGTCCGATCTGGTCGCTTCGACCCCCCACCACCTCGACAGTGCCGTCATGCGGGCGCTGGAGAAGGACCCCGAGGCACGGTTCCCGAGCGCGGAGGCGTTCCGCGCGGCGCTCACGCGCGGTGAGCCGGGAACCGCGACGGTTCCGATCGCATCGTCGGGCGGCGACACGGACGTGTTGCCGGCGACCCCGCCGACCCCGGCCCGGGGCGCCCCGCCGTCCCGTCGCGCCCCTCCCTGGTTCCCGGCGTTGCTTGTGGCCGCCGCCATCCTGGCGATGATCGGGGTGCTGGCCCTCGCCCTCCGGGAGCCGGAGCCTGCCGGGCGACAGGAGCGGGCCGACCGGCAGGAACAGCCTCCGGCCGAGGAGCCCACTACCCCTGCGGCCCTGTCGGTGGACCAGGCCCTGGGCGGCTTCGAGGACCTCGTGGTGGAGGCCGTGGAGACCGGTCAGGTCAGCGAGGAGCTCGGGGGCGAGCTCCTGGAGGAGGCGGCCAAGGCGGCCGACGAGTATTCGAACGGCGATCTCGACAAGGCCCTGGAGCACCTGGCCCACGCCCACGAGGACGTCGACAAGGGCTTAGCCGAGGGGCAGGTCGCGTCGACCGAGCTCGCCGACACCCTCCACGGAGCTATCGAGACGGTCGCACAGGCCATGCAGGCCTCGCCTCCGGCCACCGTGGCGCCCGACGAGGGCGAGGACGGGGATGACGACGACGATGGAGACGAGGAGGGGTTCATCCCGCCGGGTCTCGAGAAGAAGGACGACAAGGGGAAGGGGAAAGGGAACGGCGGGGATTGAACTCCCCCTCCCCTGCCGAGCCGATAGCATGACCCGGCGATGAGGAACCGCCCGTGACGGACGAGCGGCCCAAGCGGGTCCTGGCCGGACGCTACGAGATCGAGACCCTTCTCGGCCAGGGAGGCATGGCCAGGGTGTTCCGCGGCACGGATCGGGTCCTCGGGCGGACAGTGGCCGTCAAGGTGCTCTCCCCTCAGTTCGCCGGCGATGAGCAGTTCGTGACCAGGTTCCGACGCGAGGCCCAGGCCGCCGCGGGCCTGAACCACCCCAACATCGTGTCGGTCTACGACACCGGCGATCAGGG
>JBOGWD010000383.1:0-1419 GCA_050693275.1 Actinomycetota bacterium
GGAGGTCAACATCCCCGACGACTGGCAACTCACCGACATCACGTGTACGGGGGGCGGATCCAACACCACGACCGCCGGCGCCACGGCCACCATCGGGCTCGACGCAGGGGAAGCCGTCGTCTGCACGTTCACCAACACCGAGGAGGGGTCCATCACCATCGTCAAGGACGCGGTCAACAATGACCCGCAGGACTTCTCCTACACCACCACCGGGGGCCTGTCCCCGGCCACCTTCACCCTCGATGACGACGGGGTCGGCTCGAACCAGCAGCTGTTCACAGGCCTTCTCCCGGGCAGCTACACGGTGACCGAAGATCCCAACCCGGCAGGATGGCAGCTCACCGACCTGTCCTGCAACGATCCGGACGCCGGCACCACCTGGGACCTGGGTACCCGCACGGCCACCATCGATCTGGATCCCGGTGAGGACGTCGTCTGCACCTTCGAGAACACCGAGGAGGGCTCCATCACCATCGTCAAGGACGCCGTCCCCGACGACCCCCAGGACTTCGGGTTCTCCACCACCGGCCTGTCCCCGGCCACCTTCAGCCTGGACGATGACGGAGTGGGATCGAACCAGCGGGTGTTCACGGACCTGCTCCCCGGGACGTACACGGTGGCCGAGGACGCCGATCCCTCCGGGTGGCAGCTCACCGACATCGCCTGCCTGGGAGGCGGAGGGAACACCTCGGACACGGGCCGGATCGCCACCATCGGGCTCGACCCCGGGGAGACGGTGACCTGCACGTTCGAGAACACCGAGGAGGGCTCCATCACCATCGTCAAGGACGCCGTCCCCGACGACCCCCAGGACTTCTCCTACACCACCACCGGGGGCCTGTCCCCGGCCGCCTTCAGCCTGGACGACGACGCCGACGGGACTCTGTCAAATACCCGGACGTTCACCGGGCTGTTGCCCGGGACGTACACCGTGGCCGAGGACGCCGATCCGGCTGGGTGGCAGCTGACCGACATCGCCTGCCTGGGAGGCGGAGGGGACACCTCTGATGCGGGCCGGATCGCCACCATCGGACTGGACCCCGGCGAGGACGTCACCTGCACGTTCGAGAACACGAAGGACGGGGAGATCATCGTGGCCAAGGAGACCCTCCCCGATGGGTCCAGCCAGAGCTTCGAGTTCGACCCCAGCTATGGCCCCAACTTCTTCCTCTCCGACGGGGGAACGAACGAGTCGGGGAACCTCAATCCTGGAACCTACTCGGTCGCCGAGGTGAACATCCCTTCGGGATGGGAGCTCACCGGCTCCTCCTGCAGTGACGGGAGCTCTCCTTCGGCCATCGGCCTGAGCCCCGGGGAGACGGTGACCTGCACCTTCGAGAACACCGAGGAGGGGTCCATCACCATCGTGAAAGACGCCCTCCCCGACGACCCCCAGGACTTCGGGTTCTCCACCACCGG
>JBOGWD010000384.1:0-3181 GCA_050693275.1 Actinomycetota bacterium
CCCCGATCACGGTGGCGTTCACGATGAGGCGTCCCCCTGCTCGGCGGAGCGCCTCCCGCAGCGCCCGGAAGACCCGAAGCCCCGGCACGGACGGTGGCAGGGTGGGGATCTCGAAGACCGCGGTCCCCAGGCCTTCCCTGAGCTCCTCCCACACGGCGCCGGCCTGGTCCAGCCCCAGGACCGCCGGGAGCCCCACGGTCTCACCGGGCTCAACCGCGTCCTGGAGCGTGTGGAGCACCGCCTTCCGGAACGAGGCGTCCTCGAAGCGCCGGGCGAACGCCAGCTGGCCCACCTCGGCCAGCCCCTCGGTGGCGACCTCCAGCTCGATCCCCCGAGCGGAGACCGAGGCGCCGGATGGGAGGGAGGCGCCGCTGAGATTGTCCGCCACATACACGGGATAGAAGTCCTTGAGGCCGCGAAGGCCTGCGATCACGAACGTTCCCCCGCGTCGCAGATCTCCGCCGGCCATGGTCTCAGGCACGGCCGCGGAGGGTTTGGGGACGCCCACCGGAGTCGGGATCAGGAGGTTCTCCATGAGCCCTCCGACGTAGCGGTAGGAGGAGAAGAGTCCCTTGAACCACTCGACGCTGCCTTCGAGGATCCACGGCGCCAGACGGGCATACGGGTGGTCCGGATGGGCCTCGACGAACCGGGGCAGGGCCCACGTGGGGCTCTCCACCAGGTCGGGGGCGTAGCCGAGGACGTCGATGGTCCCCGGGGAGAGTTGGATGGACCCCACCCCCGTGGCGAGAACCACCACCCGCCGGCCTTCCTCCGCCAGCCGGACCGCCGCCACCATCCCGGCCATCCCGGCCCCGATCACCACGGTGTCGTAGTTCAGCGCGGCAGCCGCTCCACATCGAGGAGGCCCTGGAAGATCCAGTCGTCCAGTCGAGCCTGGCGCAGCTGGTCCCCATAGAGGATCGGGTGGACACCCTTCCACCGCTCCTGCAGGAAGGACAGCAGCGAGGCGTTCGCCGTGGCTCGCTCCAGCCGCTCCACGGAATGGAGGATCCCAGTGGCCCGGTAGATGCAGAAGCCTCCCTGGCACGGGCCCATGCCCAGGCGCAGGGTCCTGCGGATGTCGTCGAGGTCGACGGTCTCTCGCCGCCTGATGGCCTCCTCGAGCCGGCGCCGGGGGATCAGCTCGCACTCGCAGATCAGCTCGTCGTCGGTGAGCGCGGCCTCACGCGAGGCTACGCGGGCACCAAGCCAGTAGTACCTGGCCTCGGCGGAGTCAGGCAGCGGCTCATCGGCCGTGCGGCACGGCCGGTCCTCCCCGAGCTCGGCGCACACGGCGTCCACGGTCTCCTCGGCCATCAGCCGGAACGTGACGAACTTTCCTCCGGTGATCGTCAGGAACCGCTCGATCCCGTCCCGGCGCCGGTGGTCGAGGAGGGTGTGTGTCCGGGTCACGTCCCGGGTCTCTGCGACCTCCGTCTCCTGGTACAGCGGGCGGACCCCGCCCCACACCCGCAGGGCCCGGGAACGGCGAAACCCCGGGACCAAGTTTTCCCCCGCCTCCAGCATCTGCTGAACCTCGGCCTCGGTGATCTCCCAGTCGTCGGGGTCGGCCACCTTGATGTCGGTGGTCCCGATGACGCTCACGGTGCGGATCGGCACGAGGATGTCGCCGTCCCCGGGCATGTCGCACCGGTTGACCACCGTGTTCACCAGCCGGTGGTTCATGGCGATCATGATCCCTTTCCCAGGCAGGATCTGGACCCGGCACCCGGCCATGTCGGCGATCGTTCCGGCCCATGCCCCCGCGGCGTTGATCACGAACCGGGCCCGGATCTCGTGCTCCTCGCCCGAACGGTCCCGAACCACGGCGCCGGTCACCGTGTCGCCGTCCACGATCAGGCGGACGACCTCGTGGTACGGAAGGACCTTCCCCCCGTGGTCCCTGGCCGACCTGACGCAGGCCCACACTGTCTTCCAGGAGTCGATCGCCGCGTCCGGGACCAGGAACGCCCGGGAGATCATCGGGTTCAGCCTGGGTTCCCTGCGGAGAGCCTCCGCCACGGGGATCTCGTCCGCTGGGATGTCCACGGCCCGGCAGGCCTCCACGAACCGGTCGGCGTACGCTGCGTCGTCCACCGGGGTGGTGACGAACAGGCCCCCGGTGTCCTCGATGCAGTCGGCGGCGATCTGCCGCAGCACCCGGTTCTCCAGGATGCACTCCTCCGCCGCCTTGGGGTCCTTGACCGCATATCGGCCCCCCGAATGGAGGAGCCCGTGGAACCGCCCCGTGGTGCCGGTGGCCAGGTCCCCTCGCTCGACGAGCACGGTGGAGAAGCCGCGCATCGCCGCATCCCTGAGTACCCCCGCGCCGGTGGAGCCGCCCCCGACGACCAGGACCTCGGTCTCGAGCTGCATCCTGGGCCGAGTATGGCATCGGGCCCGCGGATCACGCAGAGGTGGCTCGGCGTTCCTCGGCGAAAGCGACTACCATAAAGACCAAGCCGGGCGGCAGGATTTGTGCTCGGAAGGAGGAGCGATCATGGGAGAGGATCGGCGGGAGGATCTGAGCGACTTCGCCAAGGGTCAGGAAGAGGAGGAGCGCCACCCGGAGCGGGAGCGCGGCCCCGACTACGCCCGGGGGCAGGAGAAGAAGACCAAGGGCAGGGAGAAGGAACACCGGGGCGACTTCGCCGAGGGCCAGGAAGAAGAAGAGCACCACCCGGAGCGGGAGCGCGGGCCGGACTACGCCCGGGGGCAGGACGAGGAGTAGCCGCGCCGGTCGATCAACGCCACGGCAGCGCGCTTCGCTTCTTCCAGTAGAGCTCTGGGGGTTCGGCCAGGGCCAAGAGGGTATCCACGTCGATCGGCGACAGGTCGACGCCCACCGCAGCGACGTTGCTCCGAAGCTGATCCGCGGTCACCGCCCCCGATAGCACGACGTGGGCCCAGGGCTGGGCCATGACGGCGGCGATGGCCACGGCATCGGAGCCGACTGCGTGTGCTGCGGCCACCCGCTCCAGGACCCGGCCTTCCCGCTTGGGACCGCGCCGGGTCAGCCTCCCGTTGGCGACGGCTTCCTTCACGATGACCCCCCACCCGGCCCGGTGCGCCTCTTCCAGGGCGGGCCCGACGGAAGGCTCCAGCACGTTCCAGGTGGCCTGGATGGACCGGAACGGGTTGACCCCGTCCACCTCCGTTTCGAGAGACCGTCGGATCA
>JBOGWD010000385.1:0-13927 GCA_050693275.1 Actinomycetota bacterium
GGCGGAGTCGGCGCCGGCAAGTTCCTTCGGGGGGTGCTTCGCCTGGTGAAGCCGGAGGACGTCACGGCGGTCGTCAACACCGGGGACGACATGACCCTCCACGGCCTCCGGATCTGCCCGGACCTCGACTCGGTGACCTACTGGCTGGCCGGCCTGGCCGACCGGAAGCGCGGCTGGGGGCGGGATGACGAGTCGTTCCGGGCGCTCCGGGAGCTCCGCCGGATCGGCGGCCAGGCATGGTTCTCCCTGGGCGACCTCGACCTCGGCACGCACCTGGCGCGCACGCAGTGGCTCGCCGAGGGCGCGGCCCTGTCCGAGGCCACGGCCCGCCTGGCCGCCGCGGTCGGCGTCGGCGCTCGGATCATTCCCATGTCCGATGACGACGTGGCCACGTGGATCGACTCGGTGGACCAGGAGGGGACGGCCCGAACGGATCCGTTCCAGACCTACTGGGTTGCCCGCGGGGGCGCGGACGAGGTGAAGGGGGTGCGCTTCGAGGGCGCCGACCGGGCCGGGCCCGGGCCGGGGGTGCTCGAGGCGATCGCCGAGGCCGACGCGGTGCTGTTTTGCCCCTCGAACCCCGTGGTGAGCGTGGCCCCCATCCTGGCCGTCCCCGGGATCCGGGAGGCCGTGGCGGCCCGCCGGGAACACGCCGCCGGGGTCTCCCCGATCATCGGGGGCGCCCCCGTCGCGGGGATGGCCGACCGGCTCATGCCGGCAGTGGGGCTCGAGGTGTCCGCACTTGGCGCCGCCTCGGCCTACCGGGGGCTCCTCTCGGGGTGGGTGATCGATTCGCGTGACGCCGGCCTCGGTCCTCGGATCGAGGCCGAGCTGGGGATGCGCGCGGTCGCCACCGACACGCTCATGACCGACGACGAGGCCGCCGAGCGGGTGGCCGGGGCCGCCCTGGAGCTGGCCGCCGGATGAGCCTCGACGTCATCCCGATCCCGGGCCTTCCCGAGATCACCGCCGGCGACGACCTGGCCGCCCTGATCGCCGACAAGGGGGTCCTCCGGGACGGAGACGTGCTGGCCGTCACGCAGAAGATCGTCTCGAAGGCCGAGGGACGAGTCGTCCCGGACGCCGAGGGAAAGGACGCCTGGGTGGCTCGGGAGGCCCGCCGGATGGTGGCCCGCCGGGGTGACCTGGTGATCGCCGAGACCCGGCACGGGTTCGTCTGCGCCAACGCCGGCGTGGACGCCTCGAATACGCCGCCTGGGTTCCTGACGCTCCTCCCCGAAGATCCGGACGGCTCCGCCGCCGACATACGCGACGCCCTCAGGGAGCGCATCGGTCGGGACGTGGCGGTGGTGATCACCGATACGTTCGGCCGGCCGTGGCGGCGCGGCCTGGTGAACGTGGCCATCGGGTGCGCGGGGCTGCCGGCGCTGGTCGACCTGCGCGGGACCCCGGACGCATCCGGCCGCCTGCTGGAGGCCACCGTGGTGGCCCTGGCCGACGAGGTCGCCGCCGCCGCCGGCCTGGTGATGGGCAAGGCCGACGGCGTGCCGGCGGCGGTGCTCCGGGGGCTCCGGCCCGAAGCCCCCCCGGGCCCGGCCACGGACCTGGTTCGCCCCCCGGAGGAGGACCTGTTCCGGACCTCCCCCCTCACCGCGATCCACGCGCGGCGAACCGTTCGGGAGTTCGAACCCGGCCCCCTCCCCCGCGAGGTCCTGGTCGAGGCGGTGGCCGCCGCGCTGACCGCCCCGGTCCCCCACGGCTCCCGCCACCCGACCCGGCCGTGGACATGGGTGGCCCTCGAGACGGCGGCGGCGCGGCGGGCCCTCCTGGGAGCCATGGCCGAGGCGTGGGCCCGCGACCTTCGGGGGGACGGCGCGGCCCCGGAGACGATCCGCCGACGTGTCCATCGGTCGGACGCGCTCCTCGGGGCGGCCCCGGCCCTCCTCCTTCCGTTCCTCTCGCTGGAGAACGCCGACGAGTATCCGGACCCGCGGCGGCGGATCGCCGAGCGCGACATGTTCGTGCTGGCCACGGGGGCCTCGATCCAGAACCTCCTCCTGGCCCTCCACGCGCAGGGGTTCGCCTCGGCCTGGGTGTCGGCGTCCCTGTTCTGCCGGCCCGAGTCGGCACACGCGGTGGGCCTGGCCCCGGATTGGCTGGCCATGGGCGTGGTGGCCGCCGGTCGGCCCCCGGCCGGCGAGCCCCCGCCCCGTCCTCCCCTCGACCCCGGCCGGCACCTGCGAACGGCCTGACGGTTGGTAGAGTGATGCCCCGTACCCCATGGCCAAGAAGAAGCGGAAGAAGAGGCGACCCGACCGACCTCCGGCCCGCCCCGCCGCGGCGACCACCACCGCGGGGCCGCGGCCCGAGCAGGCCGAGCGATCCACGTCCGCTCGGGCCGAGCGCAAGGAGCAGGCCCGGCGGGAGCGGGAGCGACGCATCAAGCAGGCCAGGCGGCGACAGCGGACCCGCCGGGCCGTCCGGTGGGGCGTGGTCCTCGGTGCGGCCGCGGCCATCGGCACGTTCGTGTACGTCCAGGTCCAGGAGGGGCGGCAGCTTCGGGACGAGGCGGCCGCGGCCGCCTCGCGGATCGGGTGCGGGCCCGTCCAGGAGCCCCAGGACGAGGGTACCCAGCACCTCCAGCCCAACGATGCGCCCCCCACCTACGGGACCATCCCGGCCACATCTGGTCCTCACAGCGGCTCGCCGCTCCCGGCGGAGCCGGCCATATACGACCAGCCGGTCCCCGAGGTGAACGCCGTGCACAACCTGGAGCACGGGTACGTGCTCATCCACTACCGGGCGGATGGCGACGGCGCGCTGGAGCAGGCCGCGATCGACGAACTCGAGGCCGTCGCGGACGGCGAGGCCGAGATCATCATGGCTCCTTACCCGAACCTCGACGAGGGGACCAACCTGGCCTTCGTCGCCTGGACCCGTCTGCAGACCTGTGAGGTACAGGGCGGTGCAGAGGTCGACGACGTGGCGCTGGCGGCACGGGGATTCATCGATGAGTTCAAGAATGGGCCCGCGGCCCCGGAGGCCGAAGTCTCGTAGGCCCTACCCGTAGCGGACCCGGCAGCCGCCGGCGCAGGTGATCGTCCCGCCGTCGAACCAGCCCCGCTGGCCGCCCTTGATCCGACGGAACCGATAGGGGAGGCGCAGCCTGGACGCGTGGCCCCCGAGGTCGAGGTACCGGTTGAGCACGGGCCCCCGCAGCCACACGGCCGAGTGGCGACGGACGTTCTCGTAGATCCTTCCGGTGATGAACGTCTGGAGCCGCCCGCCGCGAACCTTCTTCCGCCCGCCGGTGGCCCGGCCCGGACGGCACCGCTGGGAGTCGTACTCGCCCCTGATAGCGCCCTTGATGTTGAGGTTCCGGTTCACCGAGAAGCGGGTGTCCTTCAGCGACAGGCCGCCGCGGATGTCCCACCCCTCAACCAGCGAGCTGCCCTTGGTCCCGACAACGGTGGCGTGGGAGACCCGGCCGGAGACCCCCAGCTGCCAGTCGGCGAAGCCCGTGACGGATCCGATGTCGCCCGTGTAGGGCTTCAGCCCGCCGGTCACCGCTTCGCGATCGAAGGAGGCACGCCAGAACCGACTTGGGTTGTCGGCCACGTCGTCGCTCGGATCGCACACCCCCCGCAGGTATGCCAGGGGGCTGGAGCCGGCCCACACCTTCTCGATGTCCTCGGTGTAGCCGCCGCTTGACGAGCTGTACGCCGCGTAGATGAACGCTCCCTGATAGGTGGCGACCGTGCGATCCGTGTCGCGCACGGCCTTGGCCCATCGCTCGCCGCCGGCGGCGGCGAGCTTGTCCCAGCCGACATAGTTCTGGTCGGCCACGGTCGAGAGCACGTCGCACCCGCAGCCGGCACGCATCGGCCCGTCCAGGCGCCAGTAGGCGTAGCTCCGAACGGCGATGGCCTGCGCGCCGAGCGCGGCCATCGGCCACGAGCTCGGGACCTCGGCGATCCCCAGCGCGTAGTCCTCCACCGACATCGCGCCCAGGAGGTGACCCTGTCCGGGCCCGGCCACTTCGTACCGGAGCTCACCGTGGCCGATGTCATGGCCCCAGCCCGCCACCCGGATCCGGGCGTCGCCCTGGCGCCGAGCCACCACGGGGTCGGCCGGACCGCCCCAGGTCGTGTCGCCGACGACGCTGCCGTCGGGGCGGGTGATCAGGTACCGCTTGTCCGCCGTGATCTCGATGGTGCGCCGGCTTCCCGCCGGGACCGTATCGATGGGCTGGCCGCTCTGGAGAACCAGGTCGTAGGCGCCGTGAGCGGCGATCAGCACCACGCTCCCCACGTCCTGGAGGAGCCCCACGCGGATGCTCGGCTCGGGGGCCTCACGGGGCCCCACGTTCACCCGGGAGTAGTAGTGACGGACGATCTTCCTCGCCGACCAGCCCTTCCGCGCGAGGCCGAGCGAACCGTACTGACTCATGCCGATGCCGTGACCGTAGCCGGAGCCGTGGAACGTGAAGTGGCCGGCCGGCCGGCGAGGACCGGCCGCGGCAGGGACCGCCACCAGGAGCGACAGCGGCACGGCGGCGACCGCGAGCAGGGCGGCGCTTCTCCTCATCGTGGGGGTGTCTTCGGGGACCCTACGCTAGCATCATCGACCCCGGCCCCGAGCCGGTTGAGCCGACCGGACTCAGCCCGTCACGGCCCCCAGCACCTGTCCCGGCCGGGCCCCGGCGCCCTCGACCCGGGCCCCTCGGGCCACACGGGCGCCCTCCGCCAGGACGACGCCGGTGGCCTCCGCCCCGGTCCCGACGACCGCGCCCGGCCCGAGGATCGAGGACGACACCCCGGCTCCCTCCTCCACCGACGCGTCCTCGTGGAGGACCGATCGATACACCCGAGCGCCCGAGCCCACCCGGGCACCCCGGGCCATCACGACGTGGGCGCCCACCGTGGCATCGCCGGCGACGCGCGCTCCCGCGGCCACGAACGGCGCCGCGACGCCTCGGTAGGCGGAGATCAGGCCGTCAAGCGCGTCGACGTGGCCCTGGAGGTACGCGTCCGGGGTCCCCAGGTCGCGCCAGTATCCCGTCATCACCGACCCGAACACGGGCTCGCCCGCGCCGATCAGGGCCGGGTAGGTCTCGCGCTCGATCGACACCATCCGGCCTGCCGGCACGCCGCCCAGCGACTCGGGCTCGAGCACGTACACGCCGGCGTTGATCGCCCCGGGAAGGGGGTCCTCGGGCTTCTCCCTGAACGCCAGGACCCGCCCGTCGGGCTCGGTCTCGACCAGCCCGAAGGGGCGGGCGTCGTCCACACGGTGGAGCGCGATCGTGGCCACAGCGTTCCGGGACCGGTGGAGCTCCACCAGCGCCCCGAGATCGAAGTCCGTCAGGATGTCGCCGTTCAGCGCGAGGAACGTGCCGTCGAGCATGTCGCGGGCTCCGGCGATGGCGCCCGCCGTACCCAGCGGCGCAGGCTCGGTGATCCACCGGACCGCCGGCGGTCGCTCCCGGCGCGTCTCGAGGAAGGCGTGGAACACCGTCTCGAGGTACGGGGACGAGCAGATCACCTCGTCCACTCCGTTCGCGGCCAGGTGATCGAGGACGTTGTCGAGGAACGGCCGGTTCATGAACGGCACCAGAGGCTTGGGGATCGTCTCCGTGAGGGGTCGCAGCCGGGTGCCCTCGCCGCCGACCAGGACCACGGCCTTCACGTCGGCCTCCGCCTGGGGAGGACGGACATCAGCGCGGCCCGCAGCCACACCGCCACGCGCACGAACGGCGACAGGAGGGCGTTCGCCCCCCCGGCCCGGTGTTTGGCGAAGTACCGGTAGATGCTGTCGGAGTGCGCGAAGGCCATCCGTCCCCGCTGGCCGTGGGTGGACACCCCGATCTGGTGGACGACCTCGAGCTCGGGCGAGAACAGCACGGACCATCCGGCCCGGCGGAGCCGCGTGCACAGGTCGACGTCCTCGACATACATGAAGTAGCCCTCGTCGAACGGGCCCACCTCCTCGAGTGCTTCGCGCCTGAGCAGCATGGCCGAGCCGGACACCCATTCCACCTCCCGCTCGGAGGATCGATCCCACCCGGCCATCGTGTACGAGCGGGTCCAGGGATTCCCGGGCCAGATCGGGCCGAGGAAGGCGTGGCCCAGCGCCTCGCCGAGCCTGGGCACCCGCCGGGCCGAGGGCTGGATCGACCCGTCGGGGTTCCTGACCAGGACCCCGATCGCCCCGGCCCGGGGGCGCTCCCGGGCCACCTTGACCAGGGCCGCCAGCGTGCCCCCAACGATCTCGGCGTCCGGGTTCAACAGGAGCACCAGGGGGGCACCCGTGGCCGCGATGCCCTGGTTCGCGGCGCGAGCGAACCCCCGGTTGCCGGGATTGCGGATCAAGCGGACGTCGGGTCGCCCACGGGTGGCCCGATCGGGACTGCCGTCCGAGGACGCGTTGTCGACCACCACCACCTCGAGGCGAACGTCGCCGGCCGACGCGTGGATCGACCCCATGCACCGCGACAGGTACTCGCCGGTGTTGAAGCTGACCACGACGACCACGAGGTCGGGAAGGTCCGGCATGTGGACTCAGGTGTGCGGCGTTCTCGACACCATGATGATGCCCGTGGCGATGAGCAGGACCCCCGCCCACCGCAGGCCGGGGACGGGGACCTTCAGGATCAGCCGGTCGAAGAGCACGATGATGATGTAGGTGAGGGCCGCGAACGGGTACGCGAACGAGAGCGACACCCTTGACAGGACCACGATCCACACGGCCGCGGAGATCCCGAACAGGATCAGCCCCAGCCACACGAACGGCTCCTTGGCCACCCGCGCCACCGAGGTGGCCGGCTCGCTGAGCACGATGCCCGAATGGCCGCGCTTGGTGACCCGGTCCACCCCGTACTTCAGCGTGAGCTGAGCGGTCGCCGCCAGGAGCACGGAGACGATGATGAACAGGATCAGCACGGGCTTCCTCCTCCCCTTCTCCCCCAACGGGGCAGCAGGCTCGTAGTCGATGTCCAGGGGACTGGTGTGCTCGGGCGGCGGATGGGCATCGCTCACCCCAGCACCGTCCGTGCCCCACGCCGCTCGGACACGATCCCGGCCATCGCCTCGGCCAGGCCCCGGTCGTCCTCCACCACGATGTCACTCGCCGAGGCCTGCTCGGGCAGGCCGCCCACGGCGGTGACGACGGCCGGCACGCCAAGCGACTGGGCCCGGGCCAGCGCGCCGCTGGACCACGACCGTCGGTAGGGCAGTACCACGGCGTCCGCCGCGGCCACCCACGTGTCCAGCTCGGCCTCATCGACGTAGCCCTCCACCAGCTCGACGCGCTCGGCCCGCGCGGCGGCCTCTCTGAGCCGCTCCAGGTACGCCAGGTTGCGGGTCGTCCGGTCCTTGACCGACCCCACGACGTACAGGCGACCGGACGGACCGAGGGCCCGGACGGCCCGCTCCAGGCCCTTGTCGGGGTGGATGAAGCCCGCGCTGACGAACACGGCCTCGTCGAGCGGCACCCCCAGGCGATCGCGGGCCTCCCGGCGGGTGGGCCGGCTTCGGACCACGATCCCGTCACGGTGGTCCACGACCCTGGATCGAACCCGCACGCCGTACTCACGCTCGAGCCGGTCCCGCTCCGCCGCGGTATGGAACAGGAGCAGGGGTGCGGACCGGAACGCCGCCGCCAGCAGGAGATAGTCGGGCCGCCACCGCCGGGGCGGATCGGCCTCGTGGATCAGCACCTCCGTCTGCCGGCGCCGCACGCACAGCCACCACAGCGACAACGAGGTGGCAACCTTGGACAGTGGGGCCCGGGGCCGATAGTACAGCGCAGGTTGGAAGTGCACGATGATCCGTCCGGACTGCCTCCCCAGCCGGACCGCCGCCCGGAACGGCCTTCCCCCCCAGAACGGCACCCGGACGTCGCCGTCCCCGTCCGGTGGGGAGAGCACGGTCACCTCGTGGCCGTCGGAGCGAAGCCGTTCCGCTCCGGCCGCCGCGTAGGCCCCGATGCCACACCGCCGGGGCGGGTACGAGGAGACCATCAGCACCCGCAGCACCCGCATCAGAGGCGCTCCACCCGTGTCTCGACGGGGATGAAGATCTGGCTCTCCTCCATCAGCCCGCCGGCCACGTCGAACACGTACCGCTGATCGTGCCAGTCGTGCACCACCCGCTCGGACCGGTCGTGGATGCCCACTGTGAGCGAGTACCGCCCGTCGGCCAGCGGGAGCGAGGTCATCTCGAAGCCCACCCGGAGCTTTCCCTCCAGCCGGCCCAGTCGCATCTCGGCGGTGCCCGTCCGGAACACGAACTGCCCGTTGGCGTCGAAGATCACCAGCGAGACCACGGGGTCGTCGATGGGACGGTTGGCCCGGACGTCCACCTGCACGGTGAGCTCCCCTCCCGGCGGCACCACGGAGGAGGATGCTCCATCGGCGTCGAGCAGCTCCACCGCAGCGATCTCCGCCGACCGGGTCAGGTCCCGGCGGGCGAACCCGATGTGCCGGCGGAGCATGACCAATCGGTACTCCTTGATGACGTCGGCGACGTCGCCCATGGCCCGGACCTGTCCGTGGTCGAGCATCACGGCGCCGTCACAGATCTGCTGGACCTGTTGGATCGCGTGGGTCACGAACACGATCGTTCGGCCCTCGGCCTGGATCTCCCGGATTCGCCGGAGGCACTTCCGCTGAAACGCCTCGTCGCCGACGGCCAGGACCTCGTCGATCAGCAGGATGCTCGGGTCCACGTGCACGGCCACGGCGAACCCGAGGCGGACGAACATGCCCGACGAGTAGTACTTCACCTGGCTGTCGATGAACTCCTCGAGCTCCGCGAACGCCACGATCTCGTCGAAGTACAGGTCGGTCTCGTGGCGAGAGAGTCCCAGGATCGAGGCGTTCAGGTAGACGTTCTCCCGGCCGGTCAGCTCCGGGTGGAACCCGGCCCCCAGCTCGAGCAGCGCGGCGATGCGGCCCTGGGTCACCACGCGGCCGTCGGTGGGCCGGAGGATGCCCCCGATGATCTTGAGGAGCGTGGTCTTCCCCGAGCCGTTGGCCCCGACCAGCCCCCAGGTCTTCCCCTCCGGCACCTCGAAGCCCACGTCGCGTAGGGCCCAGAAGTCCTCGGCCCTCGATCCTCGCAGCCGAAGCAGCCGCTCCTTCAGGCTGGTGGGCCGCTCGTGGAACAGGCGGAACCGCTTGGAGATCTCCTCGACGGAGATCGCGGCCTGGGGCACCTACAGCTCCTCCGCGAAGTCGCCGGACCGACGGAAGAACAGCCGCCACGAGAAGTACAGCAGCACCAGCGAGAGCGTGCCCACCACCAGGAGCCGCACCCCGTACCACGTCAGGCCCGGCGCTGGGAGCGACTCGAGGGCGCCCCGGGACACCCCGCCATAGATCCCCCGCTGGAAGGCCAGGACGATGTTGGCCACCGGGTTCAGCAGGTACAGGGAGAAGGCGCCCTCCAGGTTGTCCCGCACCAGCGAGGCCGGGTACACGATCGGTGTGCTCCAGAACCACGCCAGGAGGGCCAGGTCCACCAGGTGCCCGGTGTCCCGGTACCGGACGTTCAGGGCCGAGGTGGCCAGCCCCAGGGCCGTGGTGAACACCAGGAGCACCGCCAGCGCCAGCGGGAGAAGGAGGACCCCCCGATGGATCAGCGGGTACCCGAAGATCAGCAGGAACGCCACCAGGACCACGACCTGGAAGAAGAAGTTGACGAGCTGGGCCCTGATCGCCGCCAGGGGCAGCATCTCGTGGGGGAAGGCCACCTTCGGCACGAGGTTCGCCCCGCCCACCACCGAGGTGGTGGCCCCCTGGACGCCCGTGGTGAACAGCGTCCACGGCACCAGGCCGGACAGCAGGTACACCGGGAAGTCCGGCACCTGATTCCGCAGGAAGTAGGTGAACACGACGTAGAACACGACCAGGTACAGGGCCGGGTTCAGCATCGACCAGGCCACGCCCAGCGCCGAGGACTTGTACTTCACCCGGAGCTCCTTGCGGGCCAGGTTGGCCAGGATCTCCTTGTCCCGCCACAGCACGCCGAGCCGCTGGAAGACCCGCAAACGCGGCGGCTCGTTGGTCCGGACCAGGATCTCAGACATCGGCAAGCACCCTCCCGATCGCCTCGTCGAGCGGCGGCATCGGCGGCACGTCCGTCCCGGGCAACACCACGCTGGCCAGCGCGGAGTTCGCCGGCCGGGGGGACGGCCTCCCCAGCTCGTCGGCTTTCTGGGCCAGGACCGCTCCGGGCAGGCCGGCCGCTCGCTTGGCCCGCTCCAGGACATCGTGCCACGTCGTGGCCTCGGATCCGGCCAGGTGGACCACCCCACGCACGCCCGACCCCACCAGCGGCAGGAGCCGCTCGGCGAGATGGCCGACGTGAGTGGGGCTCCCCACCCGGTCGACGATCCCGCCCACCTCCTCTCCGGCGCGCAGGCGACGGATCGCCGCCGACAGGAAGTCGTTTCCGGCCCCGAACACCCAGGCCGTCCGGACGATCAGCAGCTCGGGGGCCACGGCCTCGGCGGCCCGCTCCCCCGCGTACTTCGTCCACGCGTACAGCGACATCGGGTTGGGCCGGTCCCGCTCGTCGTACGGCTCACCCTTCTCTCCGTCGAACACGTAATCGGTCGACAGGGCCACCAGCAGGGCGCCCGCCCGGCGGGCCGCGACGGCCACGTTGAACGAGCCGAGCACGTTCGTCTCACCGGCCCGCCCCGGCTCGGTCTCACACCCGTCGACGGATGTCATCGCGGCGAAGTGCACGATCACGTCGGCCTCGAGGGGCACCAGCCGGCGGACGACCTCCTCGTGGTCGCGGACGTCGAGGTCGGTCCGGGCGAACGCGTGCACGTCGTGCGCGGGGGACGCGGCCGCCACGAAAGCCCGTCCGAGACCGCCCCCGGCACCGGTGACCGCGATCCTCACCGGCGGCTCCCCCACCGCTCCGGATGGTCCCGGAACCACTCGACGGTGCGACGCAGGCCCTCGTCGAACGTCACCGCTCGCTTCCATCCGAGGCCACGGAGCCGGTCCCACACCATCGAGTACCGGAAGTCATGGCCGGGGCGGTCCTCCACGAAGGAGATCAGCTCCTCGGAGGCGCCACTCAGCCGTCCGATCGCCCGAGCCAGCTCGACGTTGGGGACCTCGTGCCCCCCGCCGCCGTTGTAGACCTCCCCGGGCTCGCCCCGATCGGCCACCGTGAGCACGGCCCCGGCGAAGTCCCCCACGAACAGCCATTCCCGGCGATTCGACCCGTCCCCGTACACGGGGAGCGGCCGGCCCTGGACGGCGGCGATGGCGAACGTGGGGATGGCCTTCTCGGGGTTCTGCCGGGGCCCGTACGCGTTCGGGCCTCGGAAGATCCGGACGTCCATGTCGTAGGTGCGATGGTAGGAGCGGCACAGGAGGTCTGCCCCCGCCTTCGTGGCCGAGTACGGGTTGTTGGGCTGAAGCGGGCTCTCCTCGGTGAACGCGCCGTCGCGGATCGAGCCGTACACCTCGTCTGTGGAGACCTGGACCATGCGCACGTCGTGGCGGCGGCACGCGTCCAGGATCGTCAGCGTGCCCTGCACGTTGGTCACGGCGAAGGGCCTGGCGTCCTCGATGGACCGATCCACGAACGACTCGGCCGCGAAGTTGAGGACCAGGTCGGCGTCCTTGACCAGCGGGTCGACCACCTCAGCCTCCACGATGTCGCCGTGGACGAACCGGAACCGGTCGTCCTCCTCGCGGTGGGCCAGGTTCTCCTTCGTTCCCGCATACGTCAGCGCGTCCAGGACCGTGACGCGGTCTCCCGGCCGGTCGTCGAGGACGCGGTCCACGAAGTGCGAGCCGATGAACCCGGCCCCTCCGGTGACGAGGACGTTCACGTGAAGACGATGTCCCAGCTGTAGGGGATGTCCGGGGAATCCCAGGGCGCCCGGTACTCGTCAGGAGCCTCGTGGTTGTAGGGCTCGCTGGGGACGTTGATGACCAGCGACTCCTCCGGCGAGATGCACTTCCAGCCGTGATAGGTCCCCGCCGGGACCCTCACCAGCTGGGGGTTGTGATCTCCGATGAAGTACTCCTTCACCGTTCCGCGGCTCGGCGAGTCGTCCCGAGCGTCATAGATCACGAGCTTCACCATCCCCCGCAGGCAGGCGATGAAGTCGTCCTGGACCTTGTGGAGATGCCAGCCCTTCACGACGCCGGGATAGGTGGTCGACAGGTAGACCTGTCCGAACCTCTCGAAGCCGTCGTCGTCCCGGCGAAGGATCTCCATGAGTCGCCCGCGCTCGTCGGGGATGACCCGGAGATCCTTCACCCACACGCCGTCGATCTCGTCCGCCACCGGGCTGCTCCTGGGTTTGACCTGCGGGTTCGGTCGGGAGTCTAGCAGGGCACCGCCGGAGCCTCAGCGCCCGGCGGCCCGGCGCAGCACCTCGGCGTGCCGCCGAGCGGTCTCATCCCACCGGAAGCGGCCGACCCGCGCCCGGCCGGCTTCCCGGAGGCGCTCGGCAAGCCCACCCTCCGTGAGCACGCGACGCAGGCCCTCCCCGATGGCCTCGTCGCTCCGGGGGTCCACCAGGACCGCGGCTTCCCCGGCCACCTCCGGCATCGACGACACGTCCGAGGTGACCACGGGGGTACCCACCGCCATGGCCTCCAGGATCGGGAAGCCGAACCCCTCGTACAGCGAGGGGAAGGCCAGCGCCTCCGCGCCGGTCAGCAGCGCGACCCTTTCCCGATGTCCCAGGTATCCCGTGAGGACGACTTGCCGGCGGGCGGCCGGCCCCAGGCCGGTCAGGGCGTGCTCCACCTCGGCCCGCCCCTCGGGGTTCCACGGCACCGACGCGCCGGCCAGCACCAGCGCGGGGCGGACGTCATCGGGAAGGATGGACCACCCGCCGATCAGCCCGGGCAGGTTCTTCCGGGGCTCCAGCCCGCCCAGGAACATCACGTAGGGGCCGTCGATGCCGTGGCGCCGCCGGATCCGCTCCACCTCGTCCGGCGGAGCGGGAGCGAACGGCTCCCGGTCGATTCCGTGGTGGATCACGGTGACCCGCTCCGGATCCACCGGGTACAGCTCCAGGAGATCCCGCCGGGTGGCCTCCGACACCGCCACGATCTCGGCGGCTTGGCCCAGGGCCCGGTCGAGCCGGGCCAGCCACCGCCGGGTGGCCATCGGGGCCGTCTCTGGGTGGAGGCGGAACGCCAGGTCGTGGACCGTGAGGACGAGCCGGCGCGTGCGCGTCGGGGGCGGGACGAAGTTCGGGGCGAACACGACGTCGAAGCGAGCGAGCCACTCCAGCCGAGGGAGCTCCCACCGCATCGAGGCCCGCTCGAACCAGGTCGCGGGCAGCGGCGTCCACCGCTCCACGAGGTTCGGCAGAGGGGGGAAGAACCGTCGGCCCCACCGCCACGGGCGAAGCGCCCGGCGGGCGTTGAGGTACCAGGCCACGTACGTCGCTCCCGGGTCGATCCCGGGGAGGCGCAGGATCATCTCTCGGGCGTAGTGGCCGACGCCGGTCATCCCGGCCGACACTGCCGGCCGCGCGTCGATCGCTATCCGCACGGGGCGGCTCAGAACACCTCGACCTGGGACTGGTCGCCGAGCATCAGGCGGTACGCCGCGGGCCGGGTCCGTCCCCGGCGAACCTCCACGTCCTTGCCGAGGAGCGACTGGGCCAGGCCGCGCACGTTCTCCAGACGGCAGCGCTCCATGACGATGGAGTCCTCGATCTCGCTCCCGGAGATCGCGCACTCGTCGTAGATCGAGGCGTACGGCCCGATCAGCGAGTCCTCGACGATCGTGTCCCGGCCGATGATGGACGGCCCCCTGATCACCGACCGGGTGACCTTGGCCCCCTTCTCCACGACGACCCGGCCGACCAGACGGGATGGCCCGTCGACCTCGCCCTCGACCCGGGGCTTCAGGTGGGAGAGCATCATCCGGTTGGCCTCAAGGAGGTCCTCGAGCTTCCCGGTGTCCTT
>JBOGWD010000386.1:0-1814 GCA_050693275.1 Actinomycetota bacterium
AACTTCCTCCGCGCCTGCCGGTACCTGCTGCCCGAGGTGAGCGTCGAGGGCGACGCGGTCCGGCTACCGGATGGCCGCTCGGTGCGCTGCAGTACGCATCCGATCTCGGTGGACGCGAGGGAACTGACCACGAAGATCGGGGAGCAGAGCGTTCAGCGGCAGACACGAAGGTTGCGGGAACAGTTCGGCCCGCGGACCGTGATCTGTCCGGCGCACCGGGGGCCCATGGCCAGAGGCCAGCCCTGCCGGCCGAAGCCGTGCAACCGCCGCCATCGACTCCTTGGCCACTCTCCGGCTCCATCTGCCGGGGGTGATTCTTGTGGCTAAATTGTGGCTGGCTGTGGTGAAAATGCCCCTGTCGCCTACGCGGCCTCCACGGGTTGGATGTTGACCTCGTAGCCGAGGGCCTTGAGCTGACGGACCAGCTTGTTGGCGTGGCGTTCGGGGTCGTGGCGACGAACGAAGTGGTCCGCCCCGAGGTCGGTGAAGGCGTCGTTGCGCTCGAGCATGTGGTACGCGGCCACTAGGATGGAGTGGCCGACGGCTACCGTGGCCTTCCCCGGCCCCCGCCGCCCCCGCAGACGAGCATGCTGCGCGGAGAAGTACGTCCCCTTGGACCGGGCGGCGGCCTTAGCTGACTCGGTGAGGGTGACCCGGAGCCACTTGGAACCCTTGCGGGTCTTGCCGGACCGGTGCTTGCCAGCGGACTCGTTGTTCCCCGGACACATCCCAGCCCAGGAAGCGAGACGAGCGGAGGAGCCGAACCGGGCCATGTCCACGCCAATCTCGGCGATGATCGACTCCGCGGAGCGCCGGTCCACCCCCGGGATGGTCTCAAGCAGCTCCACCTGGGGTCCGAAAGGGGCGATTGCCTCCTCGATCTCGGCCGACAGGTGGGAGATGACCTCCTCCAGGAACTCGAGCTTCGACAGGATGGTCCCCACGATGAGCGCGTGGTGGGGACCGAACCGTCCGACCAAAGCCTCCTTCAGGGCCGGGATCTTCACCCGCAGTCTCCCCCGGGCCAGCTCGGCCAGGACCTCGGGGTCGGTGGTGCCCTCCACCATGGCCTGAAGCATGGCCCTGGACGAGACGCCCAGGATGTTCGTGGCCACCGAGGACAGCTTGACCCCGGCGTCCTGCAGGATCTTGTCGAGGCGCTGAGCCTCCCGGGTCCGCTCCTCGATCTGGGCCTTGCGGTACCGGGTCAGGTTGCGGAGCTCCCGGATAGGCTTCGGGGGCACGAACGACGGGCGGACCAGCCCGTGCTCGACGAGCTGGGCGATCCACTCGGCGTCTTTGACGTCGGTCTTTCGCCCCGGGACGTTCTTCAGGTGACGCGCGTTCAGCAGATGGCAGGTGAAGGCGTCTTCCAACAGGTAGAACGGCGGCTTCCAGTACACCCCGGTGGACTCCATGCCAACGACGGTGACCTCGCGAGCCGACAGCCAGTCCCGGAGGGCCAGTAGCTCCACGGTGGTGGTGCCGAACTCGTGGATCTCCTGTTGTCGCGCTCCGGCCTCCCCCCGGAACCGGACGCATGCCATGACGGTGTCCTTGTGCACGTCGAGACCCGCGCACCGCTCCACGAGCGTGTCCATCGCTCCTCCTTCCCTGGGCGACAATTCCCGTCGTCCGGAGGAGCCTCATCTCACGGAGTCTGTGGTTCGTGCTCGTGGCAACAGTTGTGGGTGCCCGAGGCTCCCGCGTCCCACTCAGTTACGGGCTCGCAGCACCAGGCAAACCCGACGTCGCCGGACGACCGCCCCATTTTCATCCCGTTGCGGGTGGCCGGCGACGGCCATGATCACTCA
>JBOGWD010000387.1:0-3956 GCA_050693275.1 Actinomycetota bacterium
CCCGGGTGCTCGTAGCCGCCGGGCTCGGTGTGGGATCCGGCGCTGGTGTGGGTGATCCCGATCCGGTGGAGGCCGTCGCGCATCTCCGGGGACTCGCGGGTGGACAGGACCAGCCCCGCGTCGGGGAGCGCCAGGCGGAGCGCGCAGGCGTACTGGACCAGGTCGCGGTCGGCCACGTCCACCCGCGGCTGGAACCCGCTGGCCGAGGGGCGGATCCGCGGCACCGACACCGTGACCTGCGAGCGCCAGTGATGCCGCATCAGGAAGCGGGCGTGCGCCGCGGTGCAGATGGCCTCGAAGCGCCAGTCGTCGTGCAGCCCGAGCAGCGCCCCGACGCCGACCCGTCGCATGCCGGCCCGGGCCGCCCGCTCCGGCCCCAGGAGGCGCCACCGGTAGTCGCGCTTCCGACCGGCCAGGTGCACCTCGGCGTACCGGGTCGGATCGTAGGTCTCCTGGTAGATGACCACGCCCTCGCATCCGGCGTCGTGGAGCCGTCGGTAGTCCGGCTCGCTCCACACCTGGACCTCGACGGCGATCGAGGGGACCAGGCGCGACAGGGCCCGGATGTGGCGCTCCAGGAAATCGACGCCGGTCAGGCGCTCGTGCTCGCCGGTCAGCAGGAGGAGCGACCGGAACCCCTGGCCCAGGAGGTGCCGGGCCTCCTCCAGGGCCTCGCCCTCGCCCAGGGTCTTCCGGACCACCGGCAGGCTCCTGGCGAACCCGCAGTACCCGCAGGTCGTCAGGCACTGGTTCGACAGGTAGATCGGCGCGTACAGGTGCATGGTCCTCCCGAACCGGGCCAGGGTCAGCCGACGCGAGGATCGGGCCAGCCACTCCAGGCGCTCCCCCGCGGCCGGCGACAGGAGCGCGGCGTAGTCCTCGAGGGTCCGTTCCAGCGGCTCCGTGTCCAGAGCGCGGTCCACCCGGGCGGCCGATGCGCCGTGCGCCGTGGCCAGCAGGTCGTCGACCGGCAGCCGGGCCAGGGCCGAGGCGAACGTGTCCCGAGGCCACGGCTCCCCGAAACCGTCCCGGTCGGTGACGGGCGAGGCCAGGTCGCTCAGGCGCTCGATCCTCATGGCTCGGTGAACCCGGGATCGGTCTGCGAGGTGCCCAGCTTGTCCAGGAACCCGGTCAGCGGGCTCGACGCGTCGGCCCGCTCCTGCTCCGGGGCCCGGCCGGCCAGGAACGCCCGGCGGCCGGCCTCGACGCCCAGGCGAAAGGCCCGGGCCATCTCGGCGGGGTCGGCGGCCACGGCGATGGCCGTGTTCACCAGGACGGCGTCGCACCCCATCTCCAGGCATTCCGCGGCGTGCGAGGGCGCCCCCAGCCCGGCGTCCACCACCACCGGCACCGTGGCCTGCTCGACGATGATCTGCACCGCGTCCCGGGTTCGAACGCCCCGGTTCGACCCGATCCACGATCCCAACGGCATCACGGTGGCGCAGCCGGACTCCTCGAGCCGCTTGGCCAGGACCGGGTCGGCACCGATGTACGGCAGCACGGTGAACCCGTCCGCCACGAGCCGCTCGGCGGCCCGGAGCGTCTCCACCGGGTCGGGCAGCAGGTAGCGGGGCTCCGGGGTGACCTCGAGCTTCACCCAGGACGGCATCCCGGCCGCCCGGGCCAGGTGAGCCAGGCGCACGGCCTCGTCGGCGTCCACGGCCCCGCTGGTGTTGGGCAGGAGCAGGTAGCGGTCGGCGTCGAGGAACTCCAGGATGTCGGGCCCGCCGGTGGCGTCGAGGTCCACCCGTCGGAGCGCCACGGTGACCAGCTCGGCTCCCGAAGCGTCCAGGGCGTCGCGCATGACCTCGAACGAGCCGAACTTCCCGGTCCCCACGATCATGCGGGAGCCGAACGCTCGGCCGGCGATCACCAGCGGGTCGGTCTGGGTGCGCTCTTCGGTCGTGGCCATGGCACGAAAAGGGCCGCTCGCGCGGCCCGGTCTCCCTTGCCCGCATTACCGGGCCGGTTCGCGGGTCGCCGGCACTCATCAGCCGGCCTCTCAGCTCGGTTGGCCCGAGCTCCCCGGTCTCCTTATCTTCCTCACGATCGTACCAGAAGGCGACGCTCAGCCCCGCTGGGCCCGGCCCACCCGGAGCTCTCGTCGCACCTTCTTCCAGTCGGACTTCCTGGTCGAGAAGACGATGTCGGTGACGATCTGGAAGGCCCCGATGGCCAGCATCCCCCACATCGCCCAGGGGGGGAACAGGTCGTAGCTCGCCGACCGGTGCGGCAGGTAGGCCGCGGCGAACACCGCGAACGGAGCCACCTTGGAGACCACGGCCCCGCTGGCGTGCATCCAGGCCCGGGCCGCCGGGGAGGCCCGGAGGTACGAGGCGTAGTCGACCTTGATCCCCGGCTGGATCCGCAGGGGTCCGTCGAAGAAGTACCACACGAATCGCATCCCCAGGAGCCGGCCGACGAGCCAGTGGGCCGGGTCGTGGAGGCTGGCCGACAGGCCACCCGCGGCCGCCAGCAGCATCAGGCCGGGCAGGACCGGCTCGGGCTCGGCGGCGCCCCGGGCCAGGGCCCCGGCGATCGGGACGAACGCCACCAGGATCACCGAGGCCACCAACAGGACGGCGTTGCCCAGCCAGACGTGGAACCGGGGCCGCACCCACCGCTCGAAGGCCACCCGGTCGATCCGGCCGACCTCCTCCGCCCAGTGCGCGGCCAGCCCGGGCTCGAGCTTGATCCTCCGGACCAGCCGCCAGAACCCCAGCCGGCCCAGGCTCTCCCGGCCCTCCTGGACATCGCGCTCGATGCGGGCCAGGGCGTCCTGGTAGTCGTCCGGCACACCGATATCCTGCCACCTTCCGTGTCCGAGCCCACCTCGACCCCTACAATGGGCCCGGGCCGCTCCCCCACGACGCACACATGATGATCGAGACGACCGTCGACGGCCGGTACCAGATCGTCGCCCGGATCGCCGCGGGCGGGATGGGCGAGGTGTACCGGGCCCACGACCCCGTACTCGACCGCGAGGTGGCGCTGAAGATCCTGCACCCCTCGCTGGCCGACGACCGGGGGTTCATCGACAGGTTCCGCCGCGAGGCCCGCTCGGCGGCCATGCTGGGCCATCCCAACATCATGGCCGTCCACGACTGGGGCGAGACGCAGGGGACCTACTTCATGGTCATGGAGTTCGTCCGGGGCCCGAACCTCCGGGCGATCCTGATGCGCGACGGGACCCTCCAGCCGGCCCAGGCCGTCGAGGTGGTGGGGAAGGTGCTGGCCGCCCTGGAGCACGCCCACGCCCAGGGCATCGTCCACCGGGACATCAAGCCCGAGAACATTCTGATCCGGTCCTCGGACGGCGAGCCCAAGGTGGGGGACTTCGGCCTGGCCCGGGCGTACGCCGACTCCCGGGTCAGCCAGGCCCCGGGCACCGTGACGGGGACCGTGCAGTACCTGGCCCCGGAGCAGATCGAGGGCCTGTCCGCGGACCCCCGCACCGACCTGTACGCCACCGGCATCGTGCTGTACGAGCTGCTCACCGGCCAGGTGCCGTTCAGCGGGGAGACCTCGGTGGCCATCGCCTACAAGCACCTCCGGGAACGAGTGCCGCCGCCCAGCCACGCCAACCCGATGGTGTCCGTGGCCCTGGACCGGGTCGTGCTGAACGCCACGGAGCGCGACCGGGACCGTCGCACGCCCGACGCCCGGACGATGCGGGCCGACCTGGACCGGGCCACCGACGAGCTGCCCCCGGCCGCGCCCCTGGCGGAGCTGGCCGGGGCGGTGGCCCCGGCCGACGAGACCCCCGCCGACCGCCTGGCCACGGTGACGATCCCCCGGGCCATCTCGCCGAAGCAGCGCCGCCGGCAGCGGGCCGGGAGGCTCTTCCGGTGGCTGGGGATCCTGGCCCTGGTGGCGGGGCTGGGCTGGGCCACGTGGGAGTTCGTGATCCCACACCGGACCACGGTCCCCGACGTCCTCGGCGACAGCCTCCGCAC
>JBOGWD010000388.1:0-1506 GCA_050693275.1 Actinomycetota bacterium
GGCCGTCGCCGGCCACCCGCAACGGGATGAAAATGGGGCGGTCGTCCGGCGACGTCGGGTTTGCCTGGTGCTGCGAGCCCGTAACTGAGTGGGACGCGGGAGCCTCGGGCACCCACAACTGTTGCCGCGAGCACGAACCACAGACTCCGTGAGATGAGGCTCCTCCGGGCGACACGTCGGGTCGTTGTCGGCCGAGGGAAGGAGGAGGGGATGGACGTCCTCATCGAACGGTGCGCGGGTCTCGACGTGCACAAGGACACCGTCATGGCCTGCGTCCGGTTCCCGGGCGAGCGTGGAGAGCGTCGCCAGGAGATCCACGAGTTCGGCACCACCACCGTGGAGCTACTGGGCCTGCGGGACTGGCTGTCGGCTCACGGGGTGACCGTCGTCGGCATGGAGTCCACCGGGGTCTACTGGAAGCCGCCGTTCTACGTGCTGGAGGACGCCTTCACCTGCCACCTGCTGAACGCGCGGCACCTGAAGAACGTCCCGGGGAGAAAGACCGACGTGAAGGACGCCGAGTGGATCGCCCAACTCGTCGAGCACGGGCTGGTCCGCCCCTCGTTCGTCCCCCCCAAGCCCATCCGGGAGCTCCGCAACCTGACCCGGTACCGCAAGGCCCAGATCGAGGAGCGGACCCGGGAGGCTCAGCGCCTCGACAAGATCCTGCAGGACGCCGGGGTCAAGCTGTCGTCGGTGGCCACGAACATCCTGGGCGTCTCGTCCAGGGCCATGCTTCAGGCCATGGTGGAGGGCACCACAGACCCGGGCGTCCTGGCCGAGCTGGCCCGGGGGAGGCTGCGGGCGAAGATCCCCGCCCTGAAGGAGGCCCTGGCCGGACGGTTCGGCGCCCACCACGCCCTGATCGTGGGGACCATCCTGTCGAAGCTCGAGTTCCTGGAGGAGGTCATCTCCCACCTGTCGGATGAGATCTCCGAGGTGATCGCCCCTTTCGGGCCCCAGGTGGAGCTGCTTGAGACCATCCCCGGGGTGGACCGGCGCTCCGCGGAGTCGATCATCGCCGAGATCGGCGTGGACATGGCCCGGTTCGGCTCCTCCGCACGCCTGGCCTCCTGGGCAGGGATGTGTCCGGGGAACAACGAGTCCGCCGGCAAGCACCGGTCCGGCAAGACCCGCAAGGGTTCCAAGTGGCTCCGGGTCACCCTCACCGAGTCGGCCAAGGCCGCCGCCCGGTCCAAGGGGACGTACTTCTCCGCGCAGCATGCTCGCCTGCGGGGGCGGCGGGGGCCGGGGAAGGCCACGGTGGCCGTCGGCCACTCCATCCTCGTCGCCGCGTACCACATGCTCGACCGCAACGACGCCTTCACCGACCTCGGGGCGGACCACTTCGTTCGTCGCCACGACCCCGAACGCCACGCCAACAAGCTCGTCCGTCAGCTCAAGGCCCTCGGCTACGAGGTCAACATCCAACCCGTGGAGGCCGCGTAGGCCACGTGGGCATTTTCACCACAGGCCGCGTAGGCCACGTGGGCATTTTCACCACAG
>JBOGWD010000389.1:0-8181 GCA_050693275.1 Actinomycetota bacterium
ATACGTCGCCTATCACGACGAGGAGTGGGGCGTTCCGTCACACGACGACCGGCATCTCTTCGAGCTGCTGGTGCTCGAGGGGGCCCAGGCCGGCCTGTCCTGGGCCACCATCCTCCGCAAGCGCGAGGGGTACCGGGAGGCGTTCGCCGGGTTCGACGCCGAGCGAGTGGCCCGGTTCGGGCGGCGCGATCTCGGCCGGCTGCTCGGGGACGCCGGCATCGTGCGCAACCGTCTGAAGGTCGAGTCGGCGGTGGCCAACGCGCGGGCCACGCTGTCGGTCCGGGAGGACCATGGCAGCCTCGACGCGTACCTGTGGCGGTTCGTCGACGGGCGGCCCCGGCGGAACCGCTTCCGCACCCTGGCGGAGATCCCCTCGGAGACCCTCGAGTCGAAGGAGATGAGCCGGGACCTGAAGCGCCGAGGGTTCCGGTTCGTCGGTTCGACCATCTGCTACGCGTTCATGCAGGCCACGGGGATGGTCAACGACCACGTCACGACCTGCTTCCGTGAGCGCCAGGTGGCCGTTCTGGGGTGAGCCGTCGCTCGCTCCGGTGGGAGCCGGGCGCCTGCACCGGTAGTCTCGGGCCCCGTGACTCGAAGGGGCCGATGGGCGTTGGCTGCCGGCGTGGTGCTGGCGCTGGGCGCAGCCGGAGGGGCGTGGCTGTGGCTGTCCTCGCCCGCCCCCCCTCCGGAGGCGCGGCCCCCGTCCCCGACGCCTTCCCCGTCGGCATCGACGTACGCGCTGGAGGTCGAGCTGCGTCGGCTGAAGGCCATCCCCGTGAGAGGGGAAGTCAAGAAGCGGAAGCTGCGACGGCCAGCCGAGGCCGTCCGCCAGACGTTCACGGACCTGTACACGACCGCGTTCGTCGATCCGGCTCGCTGGGAGGGAGGGACGTTTCCCGCGCTCTTCGACCACTTCGCTCCCGAGGCCAGGGGGGAGGCTCGCCAGCACGTCGACGACCTCACGCTGGGCCAGGCCGCCGGGCATCTCACCGCGGTCCGGCCCGAGTGGGCCCGCCTCGACGTGCGGTTCCTGCTCGGGCCGAGCCGCAGCCCCGTGGCCGCCCAGGCCTCGATGCGGTTCTCCGCCACCGGGTTCGCCACCGACGGCACCGAGGTGCCCGTCCGTCACAGCGGCGAGTTCGTGCTGGAGCGGCTGGAGGGGCGGTGGCTGGTCGTGGCCTACGACGTGGAGGGCGGCTTCGGGTCGGAGGCCGTGCCGTGAGGCGGGCCTGGGTCCCCGCCGTGCTCCTGGCGCTGGTCGGGTGGATCGCGGTCGGGGCCGTGGCCGCCGGCCCGCCCCGGGGCCAGGCCCTCCCGCCCGCGCTGGGCCGGACCATGGACGCCGAATTCCGTCCCGGCGTGCCGACCAAGGGCGCGCTGTTCGTGCTGGCGATCGGAAGCGACGCCCGACCGCGAGAGTCGGTCACCAGGTCTCGCGCGGATTCCCTGCACATCATCGGGGTGAACCCGACCAAGGGAGCCGCGGCGATCCTGGGGATCCCTCGCGACGCCTACCTGCCGATCCCCGGGGCGGGCTCGCAGAAGATCAACGCCTCGCTGTTCCACGGCGGGCCCGAGCTCACGGTCAGGACCGTCGAGCAGCTCACTGGCATCCGGATGGACGCCTACCTGCTCACCGGGTTCCTGGACTTCCGGCGGATGGTGACCCAGGTCGGCCCGATCGAGATCGACGTGGCGTATTCCATGAGCGATGCGGCTTCGGGCGCATACTTCCGCCCGGGCCGGACCCGGATGACCGGGCCCAGGGCCCTGGCGTTCGCCCGCAACCGTCATGACGCCCCGGGCGGGGACTTCGGCCGGTCGCTGAACCAGGGGCGGCTGCTGGTGGCGGCGCTCCGGGCGCTGCGGGAGGACGTCCGCAAGGATCCCCTGGCGCTGTTCCGGTGGACGGCCGCCGGGTTCGGCCACGTCCGCACCGACCTGAGCCTGGTCGAGATGCTCCAGCTGCTCCAGGCGGCGGTGTCCATCGACCCGGCCCGCGTCGACAACCGGGTGGCCTCGGGCGGCGGCGGCATCGTGGGTGGCGCCAGCGTGGTCCGGCTCGGCTCGGCGGCCGGGGCGATGTTCCGGGACCTGCGCCGCGACGGCCTCCTGGGCGGTCCGCCTGACGGCTGAGCGGCTCAGGCCTTGGCGGCCGGGATCAGCCCGAGCTCCTCGAGGACCCCGGTCGGGACCACGTGGCAGTACGGCGTGTGTCCGTTCTTCTCGTAGTACGCCTGGTGGTAGTCCTCGGCCGCGTAGAACTCCGGCGCCGGTCGGACCTCGGTGGCGATCGGCTTGTCGAACCGGGCCTGGGCCCGCTCCTTCGACGCCTCGGCGGCCGCCTGCTGCTCCGCCGAGTGCGTGAAGATCGCGCTCCGGTACTGATCCCCGATGTCCGGGCCCTGGCGGTTGACCTGGGTCGGGTCGTGCATGGCCCAGAACACCTCCAGGAGCTGCTCGAACGTGACCCGCTCCGGGTCGAACGTCACCCGGGACACCTCGGCGTGGCCCGTGGTGTGGGAGCACACCTCCTCGTAGGTCGGGTTGGGGGTGATCCCCCCGCTGTAGCCCACCTCGGCCCTGATCACGCCGGGGACCCGGAGGAACACGTACTCCACGCCCCAGAAGCACCCGGCCGCGAACGTCGCGATCTCTGTCATCTCACCCCTCGCTCACTCGTCTGGCCTCTATGGTCTCACCGAACGCCCGAAGATAGCACCCCCCCGCGCCTCCCAGTCGGCCACGGCGGCGAACAGGAGGCCTCCCCCCAGCGCCGCCCAGGCCCAGGGCGTGTCGAGGGTGGAGGCGTGGCCCTGGAGGAGGAGCGACCCGCCGCCCAGCACGGCGAGGGCCACCCCGGCGGTCCAGGCCGAGAGCCGGTACGCCGCCGGTCGCAGGGCTGACAGGAGCCCGAGCAGCAGCACGGCCGCCGCGTAGAACGACGTCTCCACCCAGTGGAAGAGCTCGGCGTGCTCGGTGGTGTCGTCGATGCGCTGCAGCTCGGCCTGTCCGAGCGCGTAGGCCACCAGCGGAACCGCTGCTGCCAGCGTCAGCACCAGGAGGATCGGGCTGGGACGCCCCTCCGGGATCGGTCGGTCCCGGCCCGGCCGCAGGATCCACAGCACGGCGACCAGCACCACGAAGGGGAGGGTGAACGGGTCGGGCGTGAGGCTGAGCGCCATGGTGACCACCCCGGCGATCCCCACCGCCGTCAGATGCCCGAGCGCCGGGGCCGAGCCTTCTGGATCCCGAGCGGCCACGATCGCCGCGGGGGCGGAGAGAACCAGAAGCAGCGAGGCCACCACGGTGTTGTGGAACGCGTGGATCTCCTGGCTCTCCTCGATGATCCCGAACACGGCGGTGAAGAGCCCGAAGGCGATCCCCGACACGGCCATGATGATCGCGATGACCCGGAAGGCGGTCCGGCGGCCCTTGGACGGGACCCGGTCCGCGCTCCGTTCCGATGAGGTCATGTCTCTTCCTCCCGATCGCGGTCCGCCGGAAGCCTACGGCACGGCGGCTCGGGCGACGACGAAGCACAGCCCCGCCAGCACCAGTGCCACCGGGCCCATCAGGAACCGCTCCCATGTGCTCGACGAGGCGAGGTTCCCCAGAGCGCTGAGCGCGAGGCCCCCGACCAGCGCCCACGTTCCCCATCGGAAGACGCCGAACGGGATCATAGAGCCCCAGGACCCGGCACGGCCCAGTACGATCAGGGCGGAGAGGATCATCACCACGGCCGCCACGCCGCTGGCCGTCCTGAGCCCCGACGGGAGGCCGTCGTGAGCGCCGCCCCAGGCGGCGCGACCCCAGGGAACGCCGGCCGCCAGGAACACGTGGAAGCCCGCCAGCAGAACGAAGCCGGTCGCGGCGACGATCGCAGCCGGGCCGGCCTCGCCCACGGTCGAGGTGGTGACGCTCATCGCTGCTTCCCGATGACGACCACCGTACACGGAGATTCCCCCGGACTCCCTCTTGCGCCGCGCCCTCGGTGGGAGCAACGTCTACGGCGGAGATGAACCCCAAGGGGGTGAAGGCATGAGTAGTGATCCCGGCACCGTCGGAGGAAGCCTGCTCGAGCGTCGGCCGGCCGAGGTGTTCTCGGCCGGGATCGGAAGCGCCACGGGGGCCCTGTTCGTGATCGTCGGGGCCTTCGTGCAGATCCCCGATCAGGTCCCCAGCGCGACGATGATCCTGGTCTCGTGGATCGCTGCGCTCGTCACCGCTTGGGTGGAGCATCGGAGAAGGTCGAGTGCCCCAACCGCAGGCCCACGACGGAGACGGCGAAGGGAGGAGTCGTGAAGTATCAGCTTGGGCGGACCGATGCCGAGAAGATGTTTCCGGAGATCCACGCCGACGGGAGCGCCGCAATGGATGCGCTGACCGAGCGTGTCAAGGAGCACGACGAGGGCGGAGCGGAGTGGAGGATCAAGAAGGCCAGCGACGAGTTCGGTCGTCCCAGCGAGCTCGCCGACGCCATCGCGCGTCTAGACGACCGACTGGCCAAGAACGCCGAGAACCAGACGCGGGACACGTTCCGACTGGATTCGGTCCGGGCCGACGTGACGTACATCATCAAGGAGTTGGAGCCGGAGCCCGCCCTCCGATTCTTCGGGCGGAAGGAATGGGATGCGGCTCCGCCTCGATCCCGGAGCACCATGCGGTCCCCCGCACCGAACTTCTACGTGCACCACACCGTGACCGCCTCCTCCGACGACCTGGAGGCGCAGAAGCGGTCGGTGCACGGGCTCCAATCGGCCGCCTTCGGAGACGGGCATTCCGACATCGATTACTCTTTCGTGCTCTTCAATGATGGGGCGGTGTTCGAGGGGCGGGGATGGGGGGCGGTCGGGGGCCACACGTTCGACCACAACAGCGATGGCTATGGAGCGGCGGCAGTGGGCAACTTCATGACGATGAAGCCCTCCGACGAGCTCATCGGTGCCTACATCGCTCTCATCCTCCAGGGCAAGGACAACGACCAGATCTCCGAGACCGTGCACATCCTGGGCCACCGGGACGTGGGAGCCGAGGGAGGCTCGACGCAGTGCCCCGGTGACAAGCTGTACGCGCGGCTCCGCGACATCCGGAGAGGGGTCTCCTAAACTCCTCCCTCAGACGCGGCGGCGGTACCGGGCGATGGCCAGCGTCGCGAACACCGCCGAGATGACCGCCAGCCAGATCAGCGACGTGATCACGGGCCCGGCCACGGGGCCCCCCAGCATCAGCCCTCGGGTCGCGTCGATCACCGAGGTGATGGGGTTCACGTTGGCGAAGGCCTCCAGCCAGCCGGGCATGGTCGCGGGGTCCACGAAGGCCGAGCTGGCGAACGTCAACGGGAGGATGATCATGAAGCCCCAGGTGTTCACCGATTCCGGGCTCTTGGCGGTGATCCCGATGAACGCCATCGGCCAGCACATCGTCAGGCCGAACGCGATGACCAGCGCGACGGCCCCCAGAGCGCCGAGAGCGCCGCCCTCGAACCGGAAACCCAGCAGGACGCCGAAGCCGACCATGATGGCCACGCTCCAGGCGATCCGGACCCCATCGGCGGCGATCCGACCTCCGATCACGGCCGAGCGGGCGATCGGGAGGGACCGGAACCGGTCGACCAGTCCCTGGTTGAAGTCCTTGTTCAGGCCGAGCGCGGTGGTGAACGGCGTGAACGCGATGCCCTGCACCAGGATCCCCGGGAGCACGAACTGCAGGTAGTCCCCGCCCAACGACGCCTCCATCGCCCCCCCGAAGACGTACACGAACAGGACCAGGAACATGAGCGGCTGGATGGACATCTCCACCAGCTGCTCGGGGTTGGCCTTGATGTGCAGCAGGTTGCGCCGGGCGATGGTGAGGGTGTTCGTGAGGACGTTCACCCGCCCCGTCGGCGCCAGGGTGGCGGTGCTCATGGGGTGCTCCTTTCGTGGGACTCCTCGGTCTCGGACTCGTCCTCGGCGAGGTGGCCGGTCACGGCCAGGAACACCTCGTCGAGGGTGGGGCGGCGGAGCGAGAGGTCATCGATGACGATCTCGGCGTCGTCGAGGCGCCGGACCGCCTGGCCCAGCGCCGATCGATCGGTGATCGTCACCGAGACGAGCTGCCCGTCCGTGTACGTGTCCTCGTCCCCGTCGGCGAGCTCGGCCAGGATGCGCTCGGTGGCCGCCACGTCGGCCGGATCGGCGGGCCGGGCCTGGAGGACCTGCCCTCCCACCCGGGTCTTGAGCTGCTGGGACGTCCCGGCCGCGATCACCCGGCCGTGGTCGATGACCACGATCTCGTCGGCGAGCCGGTCTGCCTCCTCCAGGTACTGGGTCGTGAGCAGCACGGTGGTGCCATCGGCCACCAGTCCGCGGATCATGCTCCACAGCTCGATCCGGCTCCGGGGATCCAGCCCGGTGGTGGGCTCGTCCAGGTACAGGAACCGGGGCCGGCCGACCAGGCTCGCCGCCAGGTCCAGACGCCGGCGCATCCCTCCGGAGTAGGCCTTGACCAGCTTGGTGGCCGCGTCGGCCAGGTCGAAGGCATCCAGCAGCTCCCCGGCCCGGGCCCGGGCGTCGGGCCCCCGGAGGCCGAGCAGCCGGCCGATCATGTACAGGTTCTCCTTGCCCGAGAGCAGCTCGTCGACGGCAGCGTACTGGCCGGTCAGGCCGATCAGTCGGCGCACCTCGCGGGGCTGGTGCACGACGTCATAGCCCCCGACCGAGGCCCGGCCGGAGTCCGGGCGGAGCAGGGTCGACAGCACCCTGATCGCGGTGGTCTTTCCCGCGCCGTTCGGGCCGAGCAGGCCGAACACGGTGCCCTCGCGGGCCACCATGTCGATACCGCCGAGTGCCCGGACCTTGCCGAACGTCTTGACGAGGCCCTCGGCCTCGATCGCTGGGGTCGTCATGGGAGTCCTCCTCCTCGTCCGTCGGGTTTCTCCAACCCACCGCCCGTGTGGCGTGTTCCCGTGTCCCGGAAAAAGGGGCTCACGCCTTTGCGCCGTTCCCTCATGGCTCCACGGGGGCGGGATCCAGGACGTCGTCCGTGGCGGCAGTCTCGGGCCCGAGGTCCGGTTGGGACTCGGACCGTCCACGCACCCGCCGCAGCAGGCTCGCAGCGAGGATAGCCACTGCGATCGCCACGGCGGCGCTGATCGCAGCGGTCAGGTGGAGCCCGTGAGTGAAGGCCTCGCGAGCCACGGCGAGCAGGGGAGCGCCGAGCTGGTCGGGGAGCTGCGCCGCGATCTCGACGGCGCCGCCCAGGGTGTCGCGGGCGGCCTCCGCCGCCTCGGCCGGGACACCGGCCGGGATCGCGTCGATCACCTCGCTGCGGTACACGGCCGTGCCGATGCTGCCGAGGATGGCGATGCCGAGCGCCCCCCCGAGCTCTGCGCTGGTCTCCGAGATCCCCGATGCCGCCCCGGCCCGCTCCGGCGGGGCGCTCCCGACGACCAGCTCCGTGGCCAGCGTGACCACGGGAGCGAGCGACAGGGCGATGATGCTCGACGCGGCCACCAGGAGCGGGAGGCTGGACGATCCACCGACCTGGGTGAGCGCGACGAGTGCCACGGCCGCCAGCGACAGGCCGGAACCCATCACGAGTGCCGGCCGAGCCCGGTGCACGATCATCGGGGCCAGCAGCGAGCCGACGATGAATCCGGCCCCGGAGGGCAACGACCACAGGCCCGCCTGCAGCGGCGAGAGTCCCAGCACCAGCTGCAGGTACTGGGCGACGAACAGGAAGTATCCGAACGCCACGAAGATGCTGAGCATGTAGGCGGCCAGGGACGCGCTGAAGGCCCGGATGCGGAAGAGGCGCAGGTCGATCATGGGGTCGGCCAGCCTGGTCTGCCGGCGCACGAACAGGACGCCGACGGCCAGCCCGGCGAGGATGGACAGGCCCGGCGCGAGTTCGAAGCCGTCCTGCGCGGTCTGCTTGAGGCCGTAGATCACCGCCAGCAGGGCGGCCAACGACAGGCCCGCGCTGACCAGGTCCAGCCGGCCCGCCTCGGGATCGCGGAACTCGGGGAGCACTCGAGGCCCCAGGATGAGCAGCACCGCCATGACCGGCAGCGCCAGCAGGAACACGGAGCCCCACCAGAAGCGCTCCAGCAGCAGCCCGCCGAGCACGGGCCCGATCGCGCCGCCGGCCGAGAAGCTGGCGATCCAGACACCGATGGCCACCGACCGCTGCTTC
>JBOGWD010000390.1:0-1462 GCA_050693275.1 Actinomycetota bacterium
AAGTACACCGTCCCTGGACACAGGAGGCACCTTCGTGGTGAGCGTACACCGGCAAGACCCCCGAGTCGAGGTTTCCACCACCGGCCGTGAGATCACTGCGTACGGCGGCGCCGTCCTCATCCGCCAGGCTGCCAAGGCCGTCGGGTTGGCGGCGGCGCTCCGCAGGCATCTGCGGCTGAAGAAGCGGGCCAGGGGACTCACGGAGGCCCAGAGCATCTCGGCGATGGCCGAGGCGGTGGCCCTCGGGGCGACCTGCCTCGACGACCTGGCCGTGGCCCGCGCCGATCACGCCCAGCAGAAGCTCCGAGGGTTCGCGGTCCCAGCGCCCCAGACCGCAGGAGCGTTCCTCCGCCGGTTCACCATCGGACACCTCCGCCAGCTGGACAAGGCCCTCCGGGCCGTGCACCGGCGGGCGTTCGAGCTCCTGGGCCTGGGCGCCGGGGACCCGGTGACCCTGGACTTCGACTCCACCTACATCCGGTCCTACTCCTCCCGTCGCCAGGGGGCCGACCCCACGTGGACCCGCCGGTACACCCTCCACCCCCTGCTGTGCTTCGTAGCGGAGCTGGGGACCTGCCTCCACGCCGCCCTCCGCAGAGGCAAGGCCCACACTGCCCGAGGGATCCTCCGGTTCCTGGACGAGTGCCTCCGGCGGCTCCCGGCGGGGGCCAGGGTGCGGGCGCGGTTCGACTCGGGGTTCTACTCCTCCGAGCTGTTCGACGAGCTCGAGGACCGGAGGATCACCTACCTCGTGGGTGTCCCCCACAACCCCCGGTTGCTGCAGGTCATCCGGGAGATTCCGGATGACTGCTACGCCCCGTGCCTCGACGAGAAGGACGGCGAGGTGGCCGAGTTCGGGTACCGGATGGCTCATGCCAGGCGTTTCCGGCGCTACGTGGTCACGCGCCTCCCGGTCCGGCCCGGGGAGCAGGCCGACCTCGAGACCCGCGGGTACCACTACTTCGTCCTGGTGACCAACGACCACGCCACGGGCGCCCCGACCCTGGAGTCCGAGCACCGGCACAAGGCTCAGGTGGAGTCGGGGGTCCGGGAGCTCAAGGAGAACTTCGGGCTGGAGGTGCTCCGCAAACACGGGTTCATGGCCAACTGGGCCTGGCTGCTCATCGTGGCCACGGCCCTCAACCTGTGCCGGTGGACCCAGCTCCTTGGAGGGCTGGAGTCCGACCGGGATCTCCGGGCGAAGCGCCTCCGGTACCGCTACCTGGCCGTGCCAGGGCTCCTGGTCTCCTCGGGCCGGCGGCTGGTGCTGAAGCTCCGGCGAGACTACCCGTTGTTCGCCCGGTTCCTGGCGGCGCTCCAGCGACTCGTCTCGCTCCCCCTGCCGGCCACCTGATCATCGCCAGCGCCAGGGCGGTGGCCCTCCGGCTGCTTCTGCACGCGCCAAACCGGGACGCCGGCATCGCCTTGACCCCAGAGCTACCGTCGTTCGGCGTGATCGCTG
>JBOGWD010000391.1:0-1243 GCA_050693275.1 Actinomycetota bacterium
GGGTTCAACTTCGTGTGGCCCTGGGCCGACGGGGTGTTCTTCGACCTGTGAGAGAGACCTTCGCCATCATCATCGTGGCCGGCCTGATCGGCCTGTTCCTGCTCCTCCTGGTGGCCGCGTTCATCCGGTCGCGACAGGCCGCCGCGGTGTTCCGGGAGGCCGCCGAGGGGAAGGTGGCCCGGCCCGAGCCCGCCGCGCCTGAGGAGAGGAAGCGCCCCGCCCCCGTCTCCCGCCGGGACTTCTTCCGTCGGTCGCTCCTGGCCTCGATCGGCCTGTTCGGCGCGCAGTTCGGCGCGGCCAGCGTGGCGTTCCTATGGCCGAATCTACGGGGCGGGTTCGGGTCGGTGGTCGACGTCGGGCTCACGCCCGAGTCCATCAAGAACCTGATCGAGCAGGACAACCAGCCCTTTTACTACGGCGCGGGCCGCTTCTACCTGGTGAGCTACGAGGGCGAGGGCGCCGACACCGAGTACGAGGGCCTGATCAGCGATGGCCTGATGGCCCTGTACCAGAAATGCGTCCATCTGGGCTGCCGGGTCCCCTTCTGCACCCAGAGCCAGTGGTTCGAGTGCCCGTGCCATGGCTCCAAGTACAACCGGGCCGGCGAGTACCGGGACGGCCCCGCCCCCCGGGGGATGGACCGGTTCCGGGTCACGGTGGAGAACGGGCTCGTCCAGGTGGACACCAGCACTCGGATCGACGGGCCGTCCCGAGGCACCGACACCATCGACCAGCAGCCCGAGGGCCCGTTCTGCGTCACGATCGGGGGCGAGTGAGTGGGCCCGCTGGCCCTGTCCACCGCCGCCACCGTCGCCCTGATCGTGGGGGTGGTGGTCGGGTTGGCGTTCGTGGCGGGCCTGATCGCTCTGTCGATCAGGCGCCGGGGGGAGCGCGGCCCGGACATCCCGCCCGGGATGCGACCGGGCCCGGCCGACGAGGTCCTGGAGCGGCGGCAGATCGAGAAGATGATGGGGTGGGGCGTGGTGTTCGTGCTGTTCTTCGCCGTCTTGCTCCCGGTCCTGTGGCTCCGGGAGCCGCAGCAGAACGTCGACGACGAGATCGAGCTGATCGCCCGGTCCGTGGAGCGCGGCGAGATGTGGTTCCAGGTGTCCACCGAGGAGAACCCCACCGGGTTCGGGTGCGCCCGCTGCCACGGCGCCGAGGCCCAGGGCGGGACGGTCCCGTTCACCACCGCCGACGGGGAGCTCATCCCCGAGTACCCGGTCCCCCCGCTCCGGGACGT
>JBOGWD010000392.1:0-1271 GCA_050693275.1 Actinomycetota bacterium
GCCGCAGCTCCGCCTCCGACACCTCCGGGAACACGAACTCGTCGGCCACCGAGGCCCAGGCCAGCCGGTCGAGGTCGTCCCGCGAGATCACCGCGAGGATCGGCACCGGCGATCCCGCCGAGGCCAGCACCCCCAGGAGCTCGTGGATCCGGGCCGCGTCCTCGACCCCGTCGGCGACCAGCAGGTCCGGACCGAGGTCGGGCAGACGGGCCAGGGACTCGGAGGACGGCGGCTCGACCTTCAGGTCGGCGCCGAGGGTGGTGGCGGCGGGAAGGACCCGGTGGGGAGAGCGCTCGGTGAGGAACACGATGCGTCGCACGCTCGGGTCGGAGCGTAGCAGGGTACGCTCGGATCCGTGGCCTCGCCTACCGTCGTGCTGCGCTCGCGGGCCTACCGACGGGCGGTCCCGTTCTCGACCGCCACCGAGGACGGCGTCCGCCTGGCCGGCTCCTCGGTCGGTGGCGACGGCCCCTCGCTCGTGTTCTGTCACGGGCTCCTGAGCTGGCATCGGAAGCTGCGGATCGTCCGGTTCGTCGAGGCGCTGGCCGAGCGCTTCGCCGTGTACGTCTTCGACCTGCGGGGTCACGGGAGCAGCGGAGGCCGGTGCACCTACGGCGATCGGGAGGTGCTGGACGTGGACGCGGTGTCCCGGGCGGCCCGCCGGGACCGTCCGCGCGATCCGGTCGTCACGCTGGGCGTGTCCATGGGAGGCGTGGCCACGATCCGGCACGCCGCCCTCCGCGGGGGCGTGGACGCCGTGGTGGCGGTGTCGACGCCGGCGCGATGGGACGGCCATCCCTCCCGGGCCGTCGGGCGGATCCGGCGGCTGGGCGCGACCCGAGGGGGACGGAGCCTGGCCGAGGCCATGGGTGTTCGGCTGGCGGCGGTGGAGGCATGGCCTGAGAGTCCGGAGGAGGTCGTCGATCGCATCGCGCCCACGCCCCTGATCCTGGTCCACGGGCGAGACGATCACTTCTTCGACGAGGAGGAGGCGTGGCGGCTCTTCCGGCGGGCCGGCCAGCCCAAGCGGCTGATGCTGGCCACCAGGTTCGGGCACGCGGAGGACGGCCTCACCGCGGCCTTCGCCCCGGTGCTGGCGGTGCGGATCCTGGAGACCCTGGCCGGAACGTGACCTCACGGAATGCCCCGCCCGGACGTTCTACCGGTATGGGGTTGCCGCCGTTCCAGCGGTTCCTCGAGGAGCACGGCGGGCCGGTGTACCGGTTCCTGGTGGCCTCGGTGGGGCCTCAGGAAGCGGAGGACTGTTTCCA
>JBOGWD010000393.1:0-1474 GCA_050693275.1 Actinomycetota bacterium
GTGGGTGCCCGAGGCTCCCGCGTCCCACTCAGTTACGGGCTCGCAGCACCAGGCAAACCCGACGTCGCCGGACGACCGCCCCATTTTCATCCCGTTGCGGGTGGCCGGCGACGGCCATGATCACTCACGTCAAGATGTCCTCGAAGTGGTTTCCGGTTGCCTCACCAAAGATGTCCGCGAAATCTCCCTCCAGCCGTAGCTCGCCCTGAAGGGGTGGTCCGGGGGGTTGCTCACCTCCTTCCGTCGTTCCGGCTTGATCTTGGCGATCTCGAGGAGCCGATCCTGGCACCGGCCGATGTGTCGCTTGAGCTCGACGGGGTTGAGCCCCGGGTAGATGGTGGTGAGGGCCTCCTTGGCCTCCCCGGGGAGGTGAGGGGAGGCGAGAACCCGCTGGTAGGGGGTGCGGGGAGTGTCGTAGCGCTTGCGGACCTTGGCCCCCTGGCGGGTCTTGGAGACGAGCTTCATCTGGGGCTGGAAGAAGTTGACGTACAGCCGCAGGTGGGCGTAGAGCTCGCGCAGGCACTCCAGCTCGGCCTCGGTGTCGTAGCGTAGGTACCCGACCTGCTGGCGGACCACCGGCCAGTTCTTCTGCTCCACGAAGCAATTGTCGTTCTTCCGATAGGGCCTGGAGCGGGTGAAGGTGATCTGGTTCTCCTCGCACCAGCGGAACAGCTCCACGTTGATGAACTCCGAGCCGTTGTCGCAGTCCAGGCCGCGCAGCGGGAAGGGCAGGGCCGCCTCGATGTCGACGAGGGCCTGCCGGACCCAGCGCTGGGCCTTGTTCTTGATGGCCCGGGGCTCGGTCCACCCCGTGGCCACGCAGGTGAGGTCCAGGGTGTGGCAGAACTCCCCCCGCGGGTCCCCGCCGTCGTGGGCCACCAGGTCGGCCTCGCAGAACCCGGGACGGGCCTCGTCCCACTCGGCGAACGTGCGGATGGGGATCTGGCGCTTGAGCATCGAGCCGGCCTTGGTCCCCGAACGGCCCTTGAGCTGCAGGCGCTTGCGCTCGGGAGCGAGCATCCGGTCGATCGTGGCCGCCGAGACCCGCAGGAGCTTCTTCCGCACCCCGGGCGCCACGGAGAGCTCGCCGCAACGCTCCAGGACCTCGACGATCTCGGTCATGAACGGGGCCAGCCGTTTGCCGGCGGGACCGTCCAGGGTCGCCCACACCTTGCGCAGTGGGTCGAGCACCTCGGGTCCGTAGACGCGCCTCCTGGGGGGCCGAGCCCGCACCGGGTTCCCAACGAGTGCCTGGGCGAGCGCCCGCCGGGCGTGGCGGCGGCTCCACCCGGTGAGGGCGCACAGCTCGTCGAGGAGTCTGCCCTTCTGCTTCTTCGAGGCCCTCTGGTACCGCTTGGCCATCTCCCTCGTCACTGCCTTGCGCTCTGCCATCGAAAGACCCACCGGACCTCCCCTCCCGAGGCCGCGAGGCCAGGGGAAGCGCGGCCCGTTCGAGGACATCCTGAGGTGAGTC
>JBOGWD010000394.1:0-6869 GCA_050693275.1 Actinomycetota bacterium
CCCCAGGGCCAGCTCCACGCCCGGCGGAGCCATGGCCGCCACCGTCACCTTCGGTCCCAGGCGCCCCGCCAGATCGCCGTAAGCCTCGCGCAGCGCGTCGGCGTCGCCGATCCCCAGCCGGACGCCATCGACGTCCGACTTGTGGGTGGCCTCGGCGGTCTTCACCGCCACCGGCCACCCGATCCGCTCGGCCGCGTCGAGCGCCTCCTCCGCCGACGAGGCCGGCGCCGCCTCCACGGTCGGGACGCCGTAGTCGGACAGCATGGCCATCGCCTCGATCTCGGTCCACGGCTCGTCGGCGCCCAGCCGACCTCGCCACCGCCGGAGCTCTTCTGGCGCGGGCGCCGGCGGCTCCACCGTGTTCCGGGCGCGCGCGTCCCGGTAGTCGAACAGGTGACGGAAGGCCAGGAGTCCCGAGGCGGTGCCCTCCAGCACCGGGATGCCGTCGGCCCGCAGCTCCGCTGCGGCCCCCGGGGCCACCGCGCTGGTGAGGTTGCATAGCACGGCCATCGGCTTCGACGTGGCCGGATACACCTCCCGGGCCACCTCCATGTATCCGGGCTCGAGGTCCTCGCCCGACAGGTCCACGGCGAAGGCCAGCGCGGCCGTGTCGGGATCGTCGAGCAGCGCCCGGGTGCAGTCGGCGAAGATCGCCTCGTATTCCCGGCCGGTGCCCCACGCGTCGAGGGGGTTCACCGCCGGCAGTCCGGGGTCGAGTCGCGCGGCCAGCCGCCCCCGGGTCTCCTCCGAGATCGCCGCGAACGGGACCCCGGTGTCCGCGGCCACGTCCGCCAGGTGGGCCCGCTCTCCGCCCGAGTCGTGGATCGAGGCCAGCCCGCCCGGCGACGCCCGCCGTCCGGCCGAGAGGAGCTCCAGCGTGTCGGCCATCTCGTCCAGGGTTTCCACCCGGAGCACGCCGTGGGCCTCGAACAGCGCGTCGTAGGTCGCGCCCTCACCGGCCAGCGCCCCGGAGTGGGCCTCGATCAGGTCGCGCGTCTGGGCCTCGCGCCCGACCTTGAGCGCCACCACCGGCACGTCCCGCTCGGCCGCGGCCACCAGCACCGATCGGAAGGCCCCGGGGTCGCGCACGGTCTCCAGGAACAGCGCCGCCACGCCCGTCGAAGGGAGGTCGAGCGCGTACCGCAGGTAGTCGGCCATGGTCGTGGTGAGCTCCTGGCCGGTGGACACCGCCAGGTTGAACCGCAGGCGCCGGTCGCTGTGCAGCAGCGCCGAGAAGGCCGAGCCCGAGTGCGACAGCCACGTGATCGGTCCCGGCTCGAGGTCCTCCCGCTCCTCGAACGCCAGGGCCCGCAGCCGCCGCTCCGCGTTGACGAAGCCCATGCAGTTGGGGCCGCACACGACGATGCCAGCGTCCCGGGCGGTAGCCGCCAGGCGCTGCATGAGCGTCGAACCATCCTCGGCCTCTCCGTAGGCGCTGGCGAAGACCACCGCCGACCGGGCCCCGGCCTCCGCGGCCAGCCGAAGCTGCTCCTCCAGCGCCGCGTTGGAGACGCCCAGGAGCACCAGGTCCGGCCGCTCGGGGACCTCGGTGACGGAGTCGAAGCACCGCAGCCCCAGGACCTCGTCGTACCGGGGGTTGACGGGATACACGGCGCCGTCGAACCCGCCCACACGGAGCTGGTGGACCATCTGGAGCCCCGGGGATCCGGGGCGGGTGCTGGCCCCGACCACGGCCACTGAGCGGGCCTCCAGCATCGCCGCGAGGGCGCCTCGGGCTGACTCGCCGTTCAAACGGCCACCAGTGTACCGAGGGGCCGAGCACGCTGGTACATGGCCGGACGAGAGGGCCGGCTTGACAACCCGTGAGCTCTGGACATTGAATGAGGATTCATATGGGCCGACCGAGGCTCACGCGGCAGCGCCGCATGGAGATCCTCGAGGCCGCGGTCGAGGTGATCGGCGAGCGCGGCCTGTGCGAAACGCGGATCGCGGACGTGGCCCGCCGGGCCGGGGCCAGCGCGGCGCTCGTCCTCTACTACTTCGACTCGAAGGACCGGCTCCTCACCGAGGCCCTGACCCACGCCGAGGACCGGTTCTACCTGGAGACCTTCCACGAGCTGACGGGCCTGGAGCGCGCCCGGGACCGCCTATCCTACCTGATCGACCGGTCCCTGCCCGCCGGGGGGAGCGAGGTGCTCGGCGACTGGCGCCTGTGGTTCGAGCTGTGGTCGCGGGCGCTCCGGGACCCGAACGTGGCCAAGAAGCGCGAGGCGCTGGACCGGCGATGGCGGACGACGATCGAGGACATCGTTCGGGACGGTCAGCGGGCCGGCGAGTTCGCCGACGTCGACGCCGATGACTTCGCCCTGGCGCTGGCCTCGCTGATCGACGGTCTGGCCATCCAGGCGATCCTGGGCGATCCGGAGGCCTCGCCCGAACGGGTCCGCCGGACGTGTCTCGAGATGGCCGGACGCGAGCTCGGGTTCGCGCTGGAGAAGGCCCGCATCGCATCTGTGGCCCGCCCGAAGGCGGCGGGCGCCGCGAGATCGGTGAAGGAGGGCAGGACATGACGCTGCACCCTCGGCAGAACTGGAGGGGAAGGCGGGGGTGGCCCTGGGGGACGCGAGCGATGGGCCGTCGGGAGTTCCTTCGGCTCTCGGGGGGTGCGGCGCTGGGAGCGGCGATGCTGGCCTGCGCCCGCCGCGAGGAGCCCGGCGGAGGCGCTGGAGGGTCCCAGATCCTGATCGGCTCCCCGCAGAACCCGGTGACCCAGCCCATCTTCGACGACAACCCTCCGGTCGACTCGGGTCTGGAGCCCGAGCCCGGGCCGCTGCGCGTGTACAACTGGGAGGACTACGTGTGGCGGCGCGTGCTCAAGGACTTCGAGGCCGAGTACGGCGTCACCGTCGAGCTCAGCACGTTCTACAACCTCGAGGAGGGGATCGAGAAGCTGCGCACGGGCGAGGTGGCGTTCGACATCTTCTTCCCCACCGCGGAGAACATCCCCAAGCTTGTCGCCGGCAAGCTGCTCCAGCCCCTGAACCTCGAGTACGCCCCCAACCTCGAGGCGAACATCTGGCCGCAGCTGGCCAACCCGTTCTACGATCAGGGCTCCCGCTACACGGTCCCGTACGTCGTCTACCAGACCGGGATCGGGTGGCGCGAGGACATCGTCGACGTCGATCCGAACTCGATGTCGAACCCGTGGGACCTGTTCTGGGACCCGGCCCACCGCGACGTGGCCGGGCTCTACGACGACTACCGGGAGACCATGGGGGTCGGGCTGTACCACGTCGGGAACAACGACATCAACACCGGCGACCCGGCGGCCATCGAGGAGGCCAAGAACGCGCTCATCGAGGCGTCGTCGGCGCTCAACCTGGCGTTCACCATCGACGGGGCGTACATCCGGCTCCCCGAGGGGCGGCTGGGGCTCCAGCACGCCTGGTCCGGCGACCTCGCCGCGGCCCCGTACTACGCTCCGAAGGGCGAGGATCCCACCACGCTCCGGTGGATGTGGCCGCCGAAGGGCGCGGCGTCGACCGCCGGCGGCTACGTCTCGAACGACGCCATGGGCATCCCCCGGAACGCCGAGCACCCCGTCCTGGCCCACCACTTCCTGAACTTCATGCTGGACCGGGACGTGTCGCTGAAGAACTTCAGCTGGGTCCTGTATCAGCCGCCGCTCCAGGGCCTCGAGCCGATCAGCCTGGTCGAGGACGGCTACATCGCGGAGTACCTCGAGAGCACGGTGGTCCAGGAGGAGGACTTCCAGATGGGCCAGGCACCTCTCCAGCTGACGCCGGAGGCCGACGCCCGGTGGCTGAACGCCTGGTCGGAGGTCCAGGCCGGCGGCTAGTCGAGGGATGGCCGAGTCCGGCGGCGTCGTCGGCGCACGCCGGTGGCTGTGGCCGGCCCTGGCCGGACCCGGCGTGCTCTGGCTCGTCCTCCTGTTCCTGACGCCCTTCTACGCGATCCTCGCGGTGGCCATGGGCCGGCTCGACCCGCTGTTCAACACGGCCATCCCCGAGTGGAACCCCATCTACTGGGATCCGTCGGTCTTCGGAGAAGTCTTCTCGGACCTGTTCGGGGGACCCCTCACCGACACCTTCCTGCGGACGCTGGCCTACGTGATCGTGGCCTCGGCCCTGGCCGTGCTGATCGGCTACCCAGTCGCGTACTACATCTCCCGGCGGGCCGGCCGCTGGAAGATCCCCCTCTTGGTGCTGCTGGTGGCCCCGTTCTGGATCAACTACATCATGCGGATGCTGGCCTGGGTGAACCTCCTCGACACCGACGGCTACGTCAACCAGGGTCTGATGTTCTTCGGGATCCTCGACCAGCCGGTGGCCTGGCTGGTCGGGCGGCACGACACTGTGATCCTCGGGCTGGTGTACGGGTACGTCCCGTACCTGATCCTGCCCCTGTTCGCCGCCCTCGACCGCATCGACCGCAGCCTGATCGAGGCCGCCCGCGACCTGGGGGCGAGCTCGCTCCGGGCGTTCCTCCGGGTGACCCTGCCCCTGTCGAAGCAGGGGATCCTGGCCGGGGTAGTCATCATCATGCTCCCGATGTTCGGCGACTACTACACGCCGGACCTGCTGTCGGGCCGGGCCGCCACCCGGATGATCGGGAACCAGATCAGCCTGTTCGTCCAGAGCGGGATCGGAAAGTCGAAAGGCGCGGTGCTGACGCTGTTCCTGATGACCTTCGTGGCCCTGCTGATGCTGTACTACCTGATCAACGTGCTGCGGGCCCAGCGGGAGGCCCGGGCATGAGCACCGAGACCGTGGCCGAGGTCCCGGTCCGCGCCCCGGAGAGGGCCGGCTCGCTGGTGGGGCGGCTCCGCGGATGGGCCTCGAACCCGTGGGGGAAGCCGCGGTTCCTGGCCGCCTTCACCTGGCTGTACCTGGCCTGGTCGCTCGTCCCGGTGGTCGTGGCGGTGTTGTTCTCATTCAACGCGGGGCGGTCCCGGAGCGCCTGGCAGGGGTTCTCGCTGCGCTGGTACGTCGGGGACCCGGACCTGGCCATCTGGAACGATCCGTCGATGCGCTCGGCCCTGTTCCAGAGCCTCAAGCTGGCCGTCCTGACGATGCTGATCGCCACACCCCTCGGGGTCGCCCTGGCCGTCGGCCTGGCCCGGTGGCGAGGCCGGGCTTCCCGGCCGGCCAACTTCCTCATGCTCCTGCCGCTGGTGACCCCGGAGCTGATCATGGGGGTGGCCCTGTTGTTGGTGTTCGATCACATGATCCCATTCGTCGGCCTGGGCACCGGCGCCCAGATCCTGGGGCACGTCACGTTCACGCTGTCGTTCGTGGTCATCGTGGCCCGGGGGAGGCTGTTCGCCATCGGGAAGGAATATGAGGAGGCGGCCATGGACCTCGGGGCCTCCCCGATGCAGGCGCTGTGGTACGTGCTCCTGCCCTTGCTGCGCCCGGCCATCGTGGTCGGCGCCCTGGTGGCGGTGGCCATCTCGCTCGACGACTTCGTGATCAGCCAGTTCCTGGTTGCGGGGTCGGACACGGTCACGATCCCGGTCCGGGTCTACTCGGCCTCGCGCCTGGGCCCGACGCCGGCTACCAACGCCATCGCCACCGTCCTCCTGTTCAGCACCCTGCTCACGGCCACCGTGGCCGGCCTGATCCTCCGCCGGGCCCGCCGGCGGGAGCAGCGGAGCGGCTCGGCGGTCGAGGACCTGGCCCGCCTGGAGATCTAAGGAACCCTTCCCGATTACCTCGGCGTGGCCAGCCTCAGCACGACGCCGTCGGTTCCGAACGGGGTCCCATTGATGTTCCCGAGGACGTAGAGCTCGCCGGCAGTGTCCTGTCCGAAGCCGAGCACGGCGAGGCCGATGCCCTCCGTGCCCTCCTGGTTCTGGCGGCCGAGCCCGCCCCGGCCGGGCACGTGGAGCTCGTTGATATTCCGGAGACCCGTCGTGCGGTTCTTCTGCTGGAGCACGAAGAGACGCCCCGTGTCGTTGGGACCCGACGGGAACCGGAAGAGCCGAGCGAAGTCGCCGAAGACGTATCGCCCGTTGAGCTGCGGGCTCTCGGTCCCGCGGTAAACGAAGCCCCCCACGATGGCGTGTCCCTCGTGGTGGGTGTCGTACTGGGCGATCGGATCGATCACGCCTGGGGGCACGAGGCCGTTGTCCGTGGGGCTGGCAAAGCCCTCCGCCTCGCCGTTGTTGAAGAAGAAGAGGGTGCCCTCCTTCGTCGCCCAGCCGTGGTTCCCGCCCCTGACGACCAGGTCGACCTCCTCGATGTCGTTCTGTCCCGCGTCGCCGACGAACAGGTTGCCCGTGGCCCGGTCGAAGGAGAACCGATAGGGGTTCCGGAAGCCGAAGGCGAAGATCTCCTCCACGGCGCCGGGGGTGCCGACGAAGGGGTTGTCTGCCGGGATCCCGTACTGTCCGTTGGCGGAGTCGGAGCCGTCCACGTCGATGCGGTGGATCTTCCCGAGCGGGTTCGTGAGGACCTGGGCGTTACCGATCGGCCCGACATGCCCGACACCCTGGTCGTCCGCGCCGCCCCCGTCGCCCATCGAGATGTGGAGCATCCCATCGGGCCCGAACGCGAGGTCCCCGCCGTCGTGGTTGAACTGCGGCCAGTCCACCCGGATCAGCTCGCGCCGGCTGGCGGGGTCGACGACCGAGGCCGGGTCGGTGGGATCCGGCACCCGCCATTCGGCGACGACGTTCTGGTGGTCCGGCGGCGTCCCCGGGGGCAACGTCGTCGCAAAGGTCGGAGGCCCTGCCTCCGGCTCCGACGTGTACGTGTACAGCCTCCCGTTCGTGGTGTAGTCCGGGTGGAACGCCAGGCCGAGCAGGCCGCGCTCGTCGAAGGTGCCCGGGCCGAAGACGCCGAGCGTCACGATCCTCGACGTCACGTCCAGGAACACGCTCTTCG